>NZ_JAYMZS010000103.1:5231-32869 GCF_035828755.1 Amycolatopsis sp. H20-H5
TTCGACGCCCACCTGCCTGCCCCGCTCGGGGAGCCGCTCGGCGATCGCCGCGCTGACCACCCGGGTGCCCGGCCCGAGTTCCACGATGGTCGGTGCGCCGGAGCGGGGCACGACCGCCGCCAGTCGATGGGCCAGGCGCTGGGAACTGGGTGCGATGGCACCGATGAGCGCCGGCCGGCGGGCAGCCGAAGCGACGAAGGCCATCAGGTCTTGCGTGGTAGTGGTCATGTCTCGAATCTGCCGATTCGTTCCCCGCGGCACCTCGGCGGTCAGGCCGGGTTCCGCGGCCACTGGGAGGGGCCGCCTCCTGCTTCGGCAGGAGGCGGGACCCCTACGGGTTGTCCTACGGTGCAGGCATGGCAGCACTTCGCACGATCGCCGGGATCCCCCTGGTCCCGGCCAGACTGTTCCCCCTGGTCTTCGCCGGTGCCGTCGTCCTGTTCGCCGCGCCGCCGGGCGTCGCGCCCGCCGCCGCCGACTGGGCTCTCGCGCTGACGGCGGCGCTGGTGTCCGTGGCGGGCGGCACGTGGCCGTGGGCTGTCGTGGCGGTTCAGTCGGTCCTGCTGGTGGTGGCCGCCGGGGTGGCCCCGCTGATCGGCCGGGACGTCGTCGAGGTACTTGCCGCGTTGGCGCTGATGGAGTTGCTCATGCGGCGCGACGGCAGGCGACGCGCGATCGGTGTGGTGCCGGTCGCCGCGGCCACCGTCATCAGCGTCGTACGAGCGGGTGGTGGCGACCTCGCGCGGATGCTGATCTGGAACCTCGCGCTGGTGGGCGCGGCGACGATGCTGGGCGTCTACCTGTGGTCGCTGCGCCTGTGGATGCGGCGCTACCACGAACAGCTTCAGGAGATCGAACGGCTTCACGAGGCCGGGACGATCGCCGCTCGGGCGACCGAGCGCACCGCCATCGCCCGGGAGCTGCACGACCTCGTCGCCCACCACGTCGCGTCGATCGTGCTGCGGGTCGGCGTCGCCCGGCATGTCGCCGTGGACGGCGATTCCCGGTTCGCCGAGGTGCTCGCCGACGTGCACGAGACGGGGAGCGCCGCGCTGGCCGACCTCCGCGAGCTGGTGGGGGTTCTGCGTGATCCGTCCACTGTGCACGGTGATCCCCACGAGCCGCTGCTGGACCCGGCCGACCTCCCCCTCGCGCTGGCGGCCGTGGTGACCCGCGTCGAACAGGCCGGATTGGCGGTCGACGCGGAGATCGACCCCGCGGTCGCGGACCTCGACGCCGTCCGCAGGCTGGCGGTCCTGCGGATCACCCAGGAAGGGCTGACGAACGCGCTCAAGCACGCCAGGGACCGGACGGGCGCCACCCTGCGGGTCCGGCTGGCCGAGAACGGCGCGGTCGACATCGAGGTACGCGACGACGGTGCCGCCCAGCCCGTGCCGCGGCCGGACAGCGGTGGTCACGGGCTGGTGGGCCTGCGTGAACGGGTGGAGTTGACCGGTGGCCGGTTCCTGGCAGGCCCCGATGCGGCAGGATGGCGGGTGCACGCCCGGCTTCCCGCGCCGGCGGAGCGCGAAGGAGACCGCCGGTGATCCGGGTGCTTCTCGTCGACGATCAGCAGCTCGTGCGCGCGGGGTTGCGAATGCTGTGTGAATCGGCCGAGGACATCGAGGTGGCCGCGGAGGCCGAAAACGGCGGGCAGGCCGTCCGGCTGGCGAAGGCGCACACCCCGGACGTGATCCTGATGGACCTGCGGATGCCGGGACTGGACGGGATCGGCGCGACCGGACGCATCCTGCGCGAGCACCCGACGTCCCGCGTGGTCGTGCTCACCACGTTCGACGACGACGACCACCTCTATCCCGCGTTGCAGGCGGGCGCCTGCGGCTTCCTGGCCAAGGACGCCGCGCCCGCCGACCTGCTCGACGCGATTCGCCGAGCCGCCGCCGGAGACAGCCCGTTCAGCCCGGCTGTCCTGCGACGGCTCGTCCAGCGCGCCACCCAGCACCGGCCCGGTGCGGCGAGCTCGACCCCGCTCGCCATCACCGAACGGGAGAAGGAAGTCCTCGTGCTGCTGGGGGCCGGACTGTCCAATTCGGAGATCGCCGGGCGGCTGTATCTGGGCGTGACCACGGTGAAAAGTCACGTCGCCGGTCTGATGGGCAAGACCGGCCGGACCAACCGCGTCCAGCTGGCCGTGCTCGCCGCCCAGCACAACCTCATCCCCGACGGCGACCCACCGGGCGAGAACCGCTGATCCGTCACGGTGAGTCGTCGCTTGGTGATCAGGTGGTGCGGTGGTGTTCGTAATGGAGCAGAACCCGGCGCTTGCTCATCGATGGCCGCCGTCGCCTATCGTCGCACTGCCGTAATCGGGTGAAGCGGCCGCAACCGCGGCATCACCGGTCTTCGGGTGGACGATTCGATGCGGGCGGGGACTCGGAATCGTTCTTGGGCAGCGGCTGGATCCGGCCCTCGATCGCCTGCCCCCACGTTGACGTCCTGACCTGGCGCGTCAAGTTCTTGCTCTGCCGCACCGTTCTTCTGGCCATCTCCGATTCCCGGATTCGCCGCGCCGCGAATTGAGCTTGCTGGATCGCGTTTTGGGCAGGATCAGCCTGCCAGAGCTGCTGCGCCGCTGATTTGGACTGTTCGAAGGCGCGCCGGTTGAATTCTTTCGCCTGCTGGAGTTGCGCTACCCGGCTTCGTGGAATCACTGCTGTCCGGGTGCGCCGATCGTGCCAGCAGGTACGTCCTTGATCGGACGCTCTGAGGGAAAGGCATTCGATCAACGACAACACCAGCAGTGTGACGCCCAGAAGGGCCAGCAGCGGACTCAGCTCCAGTGCGGCGCCGAACAGTGTGACCCAGGCCAGGCCGGGCAGGATCACGACGACGGTGGCCCGGCTGAAAGCCTGACCGAGGCGCAGGCGAGGTTTTCCTTGCGGCACAGTGGTGACGACGGTCAGCGCGCAGACTGCCTTTCCCGGTGTGCGGCCGAACCAGATGTGGAACACCATGTCGTAGAGCGCGACGAACAGAACCTGTGCCGCCATGGTGCCGACCGCCAGCAGGACAACGGTTCCCCAGTAGTCGGCCAATGCCGCACCGGCCGTCTCACCGAGCGCTCCCCAGCGCCCGAACAACAAGGAGAGGAATCCCGCGTCGGCCACCTTGTAGGTCTGTTCGGCCGCCTCGGATTCAAGTTCGTTCGCGGTGAGGAACCACAGTGGTGAACTGATCAGCCAGGGGAGCACCCAGTCGATCATCCGGGCCAGCCACCGCAGTCCGTTCGATACCTGGGGAACCCGCGGGGCGGGTATTCCGGTGAACGCCGGTGGCGGACCATAGTGTCCTTGATACCCGTATACCGGACCATGTCCATACTGAGGCCGGAATGCCATGACATCGGATCCCCTCGGTACCCGTGAGCGAGCCACCGGACGGGTGACCACGCTGAAGAATGAGTGACCGGTAGTGTTCACCCGTGGACCCGGCGTTGTCATCGTATTACGATTCAGATCAAAACTCGCAGGTCCGCGCCCCCGCGCGGAAGAGGGAGGCAAGTGGCCGTATTGCGAATATTCTTCACCGATCAGGATCTGGCTCGAGTGCGAGTCGCGGCCGCGCCGGACCCGCTCTGGGAGATCACCAACAGCCTGGACCGGTTGCAGACGTCCGAAGGACGATGGGCGTTCGCCCCTTGGTACCAGGAGACTCGCGCGGTGCTCGACGGCAGCGATCTCAAGCGTACCGTCCGGAATTTGCTGATTCCCCTGTTGCCGAGGGCCGCCTACTTTCCTGACTTTCTCACGCCGTCCGAAGGCAGGGAAGGGCTCGACGCCGGACTCGACGCGATCTTGCGCACCCCGCGAAGCCGAGTCATCGGCGAGATCCGCAAACTTGCCCACCTGCATCGCGCACCGGAGTGGGGGCCCCGTGTTGCCGACGGCGACCTGCGCGCCGAGATCGCGGCCGCGCTTCGTGACTACCACCAGCAGATCATCGCTCCCCAGGAGGACTCCATCCAGGCCGCGGTCGATGGAGACCGGGCGCAACGGGCCCGAGCGGTGCTCGATGGCGGTATCCACCGGTTACTCGACAGTTTCCGGCCGGGAATGCGGTGGTGCCCGCCGGTGCTGGAAATGGACTATCCGGTGCGGCGGGACGTACATCTCGGCGGCGCCGGCCTGACACTTGTCCCGTCCTACTTCTGCTGGAAGTACCCCGTCGCGCTCGCCGACCCCGACCTCCCGCCGGTGCTGATCTACCCGCTCGTCCGCACTGTTCCCGCCGGGGACAGGAGGATCGAAGACCTCCCGGCCACGGCGCTGATCGGCACCACCCGGTCGGCCGTGCTCCGTGCGACAGCGCACGGGATGACCACCGGCGAGATCGCCCGGCAGGCCGGTGTCGGCGCGGCGACCGCCAGCCATCACCTGAACGTGCTGCGGGACAGCAACCTGATCACCAGTCATCGCCGCGCCAATACGGTCCTGCACGTTCTCACTCCGCTAGGCGCGGCGCTCCTGCGAGGCAAGCGATGAACCGACGCCGCCGACGGTACTGATTTTCAGCACAGACTTGGGATTCTCACCCTGCGCGACGACGCGCTGGCGAGCAACAGGTGGGTCTTCGCGCACAAGAGGTGACACTCCGAAAGCGCCTCGAAATCGACGGCGCGATCGCGATGAGTTCGGCGGCCCTCGCCGGTAGGTACTCAGGTCGAGCCACCCGGCCGGCGAGGACAACCGGACGAGGAGTCCCCATGGGCGAAGTCATCGTCATCGAGTTCGTCACGCTGGACGGCGTGGTCGAGGACCCGGACGGCTCCGGCGCGACGCCCGGCGGCGGCTGGGCGTTCCGGCACGGCCCGGAGGCGGTGGCCGGTGACAAGTTCCAGCTCGGCTCGCTGCTCGACACCGGCGTCATGCTGCTCGGCCGCACGACCTGGGAGCTGTTCGGCAAGATCTGGCCGGGCCGGACCGACGAGTTCTCGGCGAAGATGAACACCATCCCCAAGCTCGTCGCCTCCCGCTCGCTGAGCAGCACCGACGGCTGGAAGAACTCGTCACTGATCGAGGACGACCTGGTCACGGCCGTGCGGCGGCGCAAAGCCACCCAGGACATCATCGTCACCGGCAGCATCGGCGTCGTCCACACCCTCGCCGGGCACGGCCTCGTCGACGAGTACCGCCTCATGGTGTTCCCGACGGTGCTCGGCAAGGGACAGCGCCTCTTCAGCGAGGACACCCCACCGGCGGACCTGCGGCTCGGCTCCGTCGAGCAGAAGGGGAACGCCGCACTCTTGCGCTATCGGAAAGCCGAGTGACCGGCTGTTCAGGAGCCGAAGAAGCCGAGCAGTTCGGCGGTGACGAACCGGGGGTTCTCTTCGGCAAGCCAGTGTCCGGCTCGGGGCACCTCGACCGCGCGGACGATGGCGCCGACGCGGGGCGCGACGGTCGCCCTGGTGAAGTCGAGCAGGCCGGCGGCGGTCATCAGCAAGCACGGTGTGGTGATCGAGGGCGCTGCCGTGTTGGCGGCGACGTCCCGGTCGAGGGTGCGATACAACTCGAACCCGCCGTGCAGGACCTCGGGACGGCGGTAGGTGCGGGTGTACTCGTCGATCTCGGCGTCGGTGAACGGCGAGGCGGCGCCGGTCCCGCCGAAGGCCGTGCCGCCGAACGCGACCTGGGGGTAGAACAGGGAGAGGTACTCGCGCACGTGGTCGCCGACGAGGGCTTCGGGAATCCGTTCCTGGGCATGGAACGCGATGTGCCAGCTCAGGCCGCGATACCGCGGGCCGTCGAGCGCCGGGCCCGGCAGCGGCAGATCGAGATAGGCGAGTTTGGTGATGTCCCGCGGGAATTGGACGGCGTACTGGAACGCCACTGCCGCGCCGAGGTCGTGCCCGGCGACACGGGCGTCGTGCAGGCCGAGCCGCCCGGCGACGAGCTGGTGCACGTAACGGGCCAGGGTGGCTTTGTCGTAGGAGGGCGGAGACCCGGCGCTGTCGCCGAGGCCGGGCAGGTCGAGTGCGTACACGGTGTAGTGCCCGGCCAGTGCGGGCATGACGCCGCGCCACTCGAACCAGGTCTGCGGCCAGCCGTGCAGCAGGATCAGGGGCGGGCCGGACCCGCCGGTGACGTAGTGCAGGCGCACCCCGTCGACGTCGGCGAACTCGTGCCGGAAGGTGCGGTTGAACTCGGGGTCGGTGCGCGTGGCGGCGTCGAAATCGGAAGCCGCGTGCGTGCCGTTGACGCTTGCCGCCGACGGTTCGGTGGCGGTCCCGCACGCGGTGCTCAGGAACAGGACGGCCGCGACGGCCGCGGCCCACACGCGACGCGCCGGGCGGGCGGTGTGTGTCGGATTGTGCATGGTGCGCCCACTTTGCTGATCGGGGTGGGGAACGACGGGATCAGCGCCCGGTGGCGCCGTCGATGAGTTCACGCAGGATGTCGGCGTGCCCGGCGTGCCTGCCGGTCTCTTCGATCAAGTGGGTCATGGTCCAGCGCCAGGACGGTGCCGGGCCGCGTCCTCCCGGCCGCGGGCCGGTGTCGGCCAGATCGGAGCACGCCGTGAGCACCGCGTTCACCTGGGCGTTGCTCTCCCGGTAGGCGCCAAGGAGTTGCTCGGCGCTCTCGTCGGGTGTCGCGTGGAACGTGGCTTTCCAGTCGCCGACCGGGTGCTCGAGAAGCCAGTAGCGCTCGACGTGGGTGAGGTGCTTGACCAGGCCGAGCAGGTTCGTCCCCGAGGCGACGCCCGCGGTTCGGAGGTGTGGTTCCGCAACGCCGTGCGCAGTGGCGAGCACCGAGTCACGCAGGTAGTCGAGAAAGCCCAGCAGCACGGCTTTCTCCCCGGGGCCGGTCCGGGGTGGGCCGGTGTCACGGCGGCCGGTAGAGAGTCTTGGCATGGTCTGTCCTTTCGGGTCAGGAGGTGCCAGTGTTCCAGGCTGGCGTGCGTCGAGGACAGCTCCACCTTCGCCCAGTGCCCCCGTCGATCGCACGCGAACTTGCCACCTCGGCAAGATGGGGGCATGACCGATGACATCGAGACAGTGCTGGACGCGGTCGGGCCGCGACTGCGTGCACTGCGCAGGCAACGCGGCGTCACCCTCGCCGAACTCGCGGCGAAGACCGGCATCTCGGAAAGCACCTTGTCCCGGCTGGAGAGCGGGCAGCGGCGGGCCACTTTGGAACTACTGCTTCCGCTGGCCCGCGTCCACGACGTCCCGATCGACGACATGGTCGGCGCGCCGCGCACCGGCGACCTGCGAATACACCTGCACCCGATCCACCGTCACGGCATGACCTTCATTCCGCTCAGCCGCAGGCCGGGCGGGGTTCAGGCGTACAAGATGCTCATCCCGGGCCGGACGGAACCCGCGGACGTCACTCCCCAGACCCACAGCGGGCACGAGTGGCTCTATGTCCTCAATGGACAGCTGCGGCTGGTGGTCGGCGAGCAGGACATCACCCTGCCCCCGGGTGAGGCCTCGGAATTCGACACCTCGCTCCCCCATTGGCTGGGATCGGCCGACGGGCGCGCGGTGGAACTGCTCATCCTGTTCGGCCGCCAAGGCGAGCGTGTCCACGTCCGGCCGCGCACCTGACAAGGCGTCCGGAAACTGATGTCATGTCGTCCAGTTTGGCGCCTGGGGCCGCGTGACAGACGGGGACTGTCACACGGTCTGTTCTGGTGAAGGGGACTTTTGCGAGGTTGAGTCGAGAGAAGGTCCCCTTCGGTCGCTACCCCAGGTTTGCCGTGTGCCCTGATGGGAGCCTTCACGGCGTTTAACGCCGTCATGGTGGCCTTCAGGGGCACACATGAAACGGTCGTGGCAGTATGAAACGGGCGAATGGGTGGACGTTTCGTCCTTTGTGGAGGGTAAGCGGCTTCGAAGGCCAGGCGCCCGAGGCTTCGAGCGGCTGCCGCGACAGTTCTCAGACACGTTCTGAGGGAGAAGGGGCTCGTTCGCGAAACGCTCAGGGCGAGCGGGTTTCCGGCGGCCGCCCCGGCTTCGTCGAACCGGCCAGGCGCGGCGATTCGGGGACGTGGCGCAGGCCCATCACGAGCAGCACCGGCAACGCGCCCAAGCCGGATTACCTTGTCCTGAGGGACAGGCGTCGAGGACACGACTTCCGTCACCCGGCGGCTAGATCACTCCGTTGCGCAGCGCGAAAGCGACCGCGTGCGCGCGGCTGTTGAGCCCATAGCGAGTCATCAGGCCATAGAGGACGTTCTTCACCGTGCCCGCCGAGTACGTCAACTTCACCGCGATCTCTTCTGTTCCATAGCCCTCGGCCAGCAACCGCAGCACGTCGCGCTCCCGTTCGGTCGGACCGGCCAGCGTGAGCCCGTTGGGCTCCAGCACATCCCGCCGCATCCGGTCCAGCTGGCTCAGCAGACTGCCCTGGAACAGCGGCGGCAGATTCGCCTCGCCCTTGCTGACGGCGAGAACCGTCCGCACCAGGTCGGCACTGTCGGTCTTGCCCACCTGCAACAGCGCGGCCATGCCGCACTCGATCGCCGTCATCAGCACATCGGGGCGAACCTGACCGGTGACGATCACGCACCGCGGCGGCGACTCACGCCGCGACCGGGCACGAACCTCGCGCAAGAACGCGAAAACCTGGGCGTTGACCGACTCCTCGACCACCACGATCACCTCGGCCAGCTCAAGGTCACCGTCGGCGAGCACCTTCACCCGCTCGTCCGCGCGCAGCATGCTCGCCGCGCCCAGTTCGGTCATCAGATCCGAAGCGTGCACGGCGACGGCCACGACCGCGGTCACGGGAGCGCCTGCCCGCGGACCCGGCCGGGCGCGGGGGGATTCGTCATCAGGAGCGGCGTGCTCCGTGGGATCCGCCCACCGGGCGGGACCGCCGACGCCGACTGACATGACCATCTCTCCCTCGCTTGTGCCGCCACCGCGGACCTACCTCGAATATCTACTGGCGAGCGACACCGCCGCATCGGTGAAAACTACGTAGCTCGGTACGTGACACCCCGGCACAAGCCCGGCCGACGCGCGACGGCACGACCATCCGCATCGCGCATATCGGCACGTCAGGACGCCTGCGCGACTGGTCTGACCAGTTGGCGATGGAGTCCCGCTAACGTAGGTGGTATGCGATCACCGACCTACTCCCCCGGCACGCTCGTCGGCAGGCAGGAGGAGGTCCGGTCCGTCGACGAGCTGATCCGCGGCGCGCGCGAGAGCCGGGGTGGCGCCTTGGTCCTGCGCGGCGAAGCGGGCATCGGCAAGAGCGCACTGCTGGACCACGCCCAATCGACGGCCTCGGGCTTCCAGGTGATCCACGCGTCCGGGTCGGAATTCGAATCGGAACTGCCGTTCGCCACGCTGCACCAGCTGTGCCAGCCCTTGTGCGCGCCCTCGCTCGGCCATCTCGCCGAACTCCCCGCCCAACACCAGGAAGTCCTCCGGGTCGCGTTCGGTATGACCACCGGCCCACCCGACGTCCACCGCGTCGGCCTGGCGACCCTGGAACTGCTGGCGTCGGCGACCAGGGAACGCCCGGTACTATGTGTGATCGACGACGCCCAATGGCTGGACTCGGCATCGGCGAAAGCGCTGACCTTCGTCGCCCGGCGCGTCGGAGCCGAACCTGTCGCCATGGTGCTCGCGGTCCGGCTGCCCTGCCCGGCCAGCGAACTGGACGAACTCCCGAGTCTGGACGTCGGCAGGCTCAGCGACGGCGACGCACGGGCGCTGCTGGGCGGCAAAAGCCAACTGACACTCGACGAGCAAGTCCGCGACCGGATCCTGGCCGAGGCACGCGGAAACCCCCTGGCGCTGCTGCAACTACCCAGGGCCGACGGGTTCGCCCTGCCGGACACGTCCTCGGTGCCGACCCGGATCGAGCGGAGTTTCCAGGCGAGGCTGGCCGGCCTGCCCGCCGAGGCACGGCTGCTACTGACCATCGCGAGCGCCGACCCGACCGGCGACCCCGGCCTGCTCTGGCCCGCCGCGCAACGCATGGACATCGACGTGGCAGCCGCCAGCGCGGCCGTGGCCGCCACCGGCCTCGTCGAGTTCGCCACCCGCGTCCGCTTTTGCCACCCACTGGCCCGCTCGGCCGCCTACCTCGCCGCCGACGACGACCAACGCCGCGCCGTCCACCGAGTACTCGCGGGAGTCACCGACGCCAGCGTCGACCCGGACCGCCGCATCTGGCACCGCGCCCGAGCCAGCACCGGCCCCGACGAAGACGTCGCCGCCGAACTGGAACGCTCCGCCTCCCGCGCCCAAGCACGAGGCGGCGTGGTAGCCGCCGCGGCCTTCATCGAACGCGCCGCCGAACTGTCGCTCGACCCGGGCAAACGAATCGAACGGACACTCACCGCAGCGCGGGCCAAGTTCGACGCGGGCGCCCCCGACACAGCGGCGGAACTGCTCACCACCGTCGAAAACGCGGGCCTGGACGAACACCAGCACGCGGACATCGACCTGCTGCGAGGCCGGATCGCCTTCGTCCGGCACAACGACAGCGACGGCCCGCAGTTCATGATCCGAGCCGGGCAACGACTGTCGGCACTGGATCCGCGGCGATCCCGCGAATGCTTCCTCGACGCCCTCGAGATGAGCCTGGTCGTCGGCAGACCCAGCGGCGTGATGGACCTCGTCCTCGCCGCCGCACAATCCTCCGCGACGGCGTCGCGCCCCCCGACGTCCTCGACGCACTGACCCTGCTGACCACGAAAGGACACCGCGCCGCGGGTCCCTTGCTGCGTAAGGTTCTCAACGGCACGGACAGTCCGATGTGGATTCACCGGCCCGCGCTCGCCGTGGTGGTCGCGGCGGATCTGTGGGACCCGCACGCCCACGCGGCGATCATCGAGTGGCTGGTGAAGGCCGGTCGCGAGTCGGCTTCGCCGCTCGTGCTGCGCCTCGCCCTCGCCCAGGTGGCGTCGGGCGCCGCGCTGATCGGCGACGTCGGGCAGGCGATCGCGGCGATCGCCGAGGAGGAGGCGCTCGCCGACGCGACCGGCGGCCCGCCGGTCTATTACCACCGGCTGCAGCTGGTCGCGATCCGCGGCCGCCGCCAGGAGGCGCTGGACCTGATCGAGACGGCCACGACGGCGGCGACAACGCACGGCACCGGGCAACTGGTCGCCAATGCCCACTGGGCGGCGGCCGTGCTGAACAACGGCCTTGCCGATTACCCGGCCGCACTGATCGCGGCCCGCCAAGGCACCGCGTACGACGATCTGTTCCTCAGCGGATTCTGCCTGCCCGAACTCGTGGAGGCGGCTGTCCGCTGCGGCGAGTACGACGAAGCCGCCACCGCGCTGGAGGCGCTGACCGAACGCACCGAAGCCAGCGGAACCGCCACGGGCCTGGGAATCGCGGCCTACGCGCGAGGGCTGGTGACCGGAGTCGAGGACCATTACCGGGAAGCCCTCGAACACCTCGAAGAAAGCCCGCTGCTCCCGTCTCGGGCCAGGGCGCATCTGCTGTACGGGGAATGGCTGCGCCGCGAAGGCCGCCGGAAAGACTGCCGCGTGCACCTGCGCACCGCCCACGAACTGCTCTCCGGCGCCGGACTCGAGGCGTTCGCCCGGCGAGCCGCCGACGAACTGCGTGCCACCGGCGAAAAAGCCCGCAACCAGTCCACTCACACCTACAACCAGCTCACCATGCAGGAGGTCCACATCGCCCGGCTGGTCGCCACCGGCGCGACCTCCAACGAAGTCGCCGCCCGGCTGTTCATCAGCCCCCGCACCGTCGAAGCCCACCTGCGCAACATCTTCCGCAAACTCGGCATCACCTCTCGACGACAGCTCAGAGACCAGCCCGACCTCAGCCCGGGGCAGACATCGTGAATCCGCGCTCGAATCCCACCGCTCGACGCCGCTTTCATCCGGGCCTTCAAGAAGCGCTACGGCCGGACGCCCGCCGAGTACGCCCGCGCCACCGGACCGGGCGAAAACTGAACCGGCCGGGATGATCACCGCCGTCCTCGATCGCCTGCGCGCCGGACGGCACCTCGAGCATGAGTCCGGTTAGGACGGACGTCAAGACCCGCCATGGACGCGGTCAGTGCTCGCCCGCCAGGTGCCGGGCAAGGCCTCGATCGACGGGCTGGGGCCTCGCCGGTCACTGGCCATCCGGGGCCACTCACCGGCAGCGACCGGCCTTGCGAGAACGGGCTCCGCGATGCGGTGCCCGCCATCGCTGATTCCGTCCAGCCGGGCGACCAGGCGCGACACGGGTGGTCCGGCGGGTCCGGAAACGGGCGGCTGAAGAGACATTGTGTCCTTCCGCCCGGAGAGCCATGGCGAACCGGTTTCGGTGGCCTCGTCCTCGGCCATCTCAACAGGCTCAACAGGCCCAACAGGTCCGACGGGCTCAACGGGCTCGGCGCCGGACGGCACCGCCGCGGGCATCAGGGTGGTCACCAGCCGGGTCGGGTAGTCGAGCCGGTCGACCACGCTCGCCGCGATGCCCCGCATCCGTTCGGCGTTCGCCGGATCAGCCGCTTCGTAGAGCACCAGGTTGTGCACCGGGTCGAGCGGGAGCGTCCGGGCGGTGGCCTCGGCGGCGATCTCCTCCGGCGACCGGACCCACAGCCCGGCCTCGACGATCTCGATCACCACGTCCGGCGAGTACTGGTAGACGCCGGGCGCCACCTGGCGCAGGTCCGCGATCGGCGACTGGCCGGCGCACAACCGCGGCTGAACCCCCCGCGGCCGGTAGGCGAACCCCCGCGCGAAGGTGTTCCAGCCGTGAGAACCGTCCGAGCGCAGGGTGAACACGTCCGGTGCCTCCGGCGAGCCGACCGGAAATCCGGTGTAGCAGCGCACTTCCTCGCCGAGCAGGTCCGCCAGCGCCTGCCCGAGCGTGGTGCCCTCAGGCACCACCACGCCGCCCAGCTCGACGAACCAGGCCTTGGCCCGCACGTCGGGGGGCAACGTCCGCCAGAACACCGCGATCTCGGTCAGTTCGAGGCCGGGAACGTCCTGGCTGCCCAGCACGATCGTCAGCGCCTCGGGATGGCAGGGCAGGGACCTGATCAGCCTGACGCGCCCGCGGGCGAACAAGTCGTCGGCACCGTCCGGCCGGATCCACATCCCGGCGGGCAGCGGCTCCGCCACCGCGCCCGCTCCGGACGGCCGGACCTCCGCGACGGCGGGCGAATCCCAAACAGGGCGCGGAAAACGCTTCGCCGCCCACTCCGGCTCCCGGCCCGGCCGGTACCATCCCCAGCCGGTGTGCTCCCCGGAGTGCACGAACAGCGAGCCCGCGGCCCCCTGATGCGTGAGTCCGTACGGCGCCAGGACAGCCCGGCCGAGCCGCTCGGCGAGCCATTGCCCGGCCCGCGGGCCGAGCCGACGTGGGTGGCGGCCGGGCACCAGACGCACGGGACCCCGCCCCTGAGGCAGGGCTGCCGCGAACGACTCCCACACCTCGACCGGGGACTCGGACGGCAGATCCACCACCACCACCAGGTGACCGGGATCGGCGGGCAGCGACGCGGCCAGCGCGCGGGCCTCGGCCGTGCCGCCGTCCCTGGCGTGCACCAAGACCGCCTCGCCGACTACGGTCGCGACATGACCAGCCCCGGCACGCGCGAACCTGCGGAGTCTGGTCGACAAAGACATCGGATTCCCCTTCGGTCGAACTCTGTGCCCCGCCAGCGACAGTAGGTCCTGACGGCGGCCGAACCGTTGGCCAGAAGGCGGAACGGGACTTCTGTCCACCAGGACTGACCAAAGGTCCTCACCACCGAAATTCCTCGGCGGTTCAGGCAACCTGGCGGTCTCGAAGACGTCGTCGCCCGGAAAGCGATGCCGGGGTGCGGCAAGAAAGTGGCGGCAGCAGCGATTGCTGGGGGTAAAAGTATCGCCGCTGCCGCCGATAAGCCGGACCCGTGGCGTCCGGGGCGCTGCCCAGACGCTTCGAGACCGGCGAGCAGGCATCCCCCACGCCGATCCCGCACCCCAGCCACCGCTGAGTCTGCACCGGAGATCGCTCCGAACGGTACGGATTACCCGCCGGTCTGCCCGATCGTCCAGACGCGGTTGTCCGCTCACCCATCCGGCGTCAGGTCATGACGCGCCAGGAGCCACGTAGAGCACGTGCGGGCCGAGGGCATCAGCGGCCCGTTCGCACCCTCCACTCAGGACACTTCGCGAGGCCTGGTCAGGGAACGGACCTCCTCAAGACGAACGGAACCAAGCGCTAGATCGCTCCGCTGCGCAGGGCGAACGCGACCGCGTGCGCGCGGGAGTTGAGTCCACACCGCGACATGAGCCCGTGGAGCACGTTCTTCACGGTGCCTCCCGAGTACGCGAGCATGGTCGCGATCTCTTCGGTGTCGTGTCCGTCGGCCAGTAGCCGAAGCACGTCACGCTCCCGTACGGACATGCCGGACAGGGTGAGGCCGACAGGTTCCAGCATGTGCCGTTGCAGGCTGTCGAGCTGGGTCAGCAGATTGCCCTGCAACTCCGGCGGCAGGTACGCGGCGCCTTGGCCGACCGCGAGAATCGTCTGCACCAGTTCCTCACCGGTGGTGCTGGACTGTCGCAACAGCGCTGCCATGCCGCATTCGATCGCCGTCAGCAGGACTTCGGGCCGGAAATGATCGGTGACGATCACGCACCGTACCTGCGACTCGAGACGTGACGCGGCGCGAGCTTCGCGCAGGAAGGCGAAAACCCCCTCGCCGATCGATTCCTCGACCACGACGATCACTTCTGCGGCCGCGACGTCGGTGTCGGTGACCACCTTCAGTCTCTTGTCGGCGCCGAGGATGCTCGCCGCGCCAAGCCCGGTCATCGGATCCGTCGCGTGCAAAGCGACTGCGGTCTGGGACACCACTACCCCCTCTTCAACTGGTATCCAGTCTCAAGGAGCTACTCGCGGTGCCGTGAGCGGCGAAACCGACACCGGACGATACTTTCCGGCCAACAACCCGGATACTCCGCTCCGAAAAGCCGGACGCGGTGACGAAGATCACTTAGGACAACCGGCGTCAGGTCTGGCCGGACGCTGACCTGCGGGCGTGGCCGTGACCGATCCTACGGGTTTCCCGGTCTTGGGCAGACGATCATAGGTGGTAATTTTCAGTTATGCACAGGGTTGTCATGTTGGCGCTCGATGGCGTCGTCCTGCTGGAGTTCGGTGCCGCCGCTCAGTTCTTCGGACGAATGCACCGGGATCCCGAGCCGATGCGGTACGAGTTCCTGGTGGCCTCGGCCGACGGGGAAAACGTGAACTCGATGGCAGGCGTCCCCATCGGGGTCGCCGGTGGCCTGGAACTACTGCGGACCGCGAACACCATCATCGTCCCCGGCTACAACTTGATCTTCGATTCGTTGCCCGCCGAAGTGGTCACCGGCCTGCAGGACGCGATGGCCGCCGGAACGCGCGTGGTGTCCATCTGCACGGGCGCGTTCGCACTGGGGCACGCTGGTCTGCTCGACGGCAAGCAGGTAACCACGCACTGGGCCCAGACCGATCGGCTCGGCGAATTCTTCCCCGGGGCCACGGTGCTGCCGAACGTGCTGTACGTCCGTGACGGGCTGCTGTATTCCTCCGGTGGGGTCGCCGCCGGGATCGACCTGTGCCTCAGCATCGTGCGGGAAGACTTCGGTGCCACCTTCGCGAACCGGTGCGCGCGCCTGGCCGTCGTCTCTCCGCACAGGTCGGGCGACCAGGCCCAGTTCGTCGTCCACGACCTGCCCCGCGCCACCGGGATCGACATGGCGGAGCTGCTGGCCTGGCTCGACGAACAGCTCGGCAGGCCGCTCGCGGTGGCGGACATGGCCCAGCACATCGGCTACAGCCAGCGTTCGTTCGGCCGTCATTTCCGGGACCAGGTCGGGACCTCGCCGTGGCAGTGGTTGACCCGGCGGCGCGTGGAACGCGCACGGCTGCTGCTGGAGACCTCGGACCTGCCGATCAGCCAGATCGCCCAGCGGTGCGGCTTCGAGTCGGTCGTGTCTTTCCGCCGCCGGTTCCGGGAGCTCATCCACGTGTCCCCCTCGGACTACCGCCGGACGTTCCGAGGCGACCTGAAGCCACAACCGGCATAGCTGTGACCAGCGGAAAGCCTCCGTGGACTGGGTCCGACATCGAGCGTCCCTAACCAGGCGTGCTGAGTCCTGGCCCGGGATTTTCCGGCGAGATCAGGTAGGCGAGCGCCAGCTCGGCCGTTTCGGTCGCCCACATGCTCCAGGTCAGGTCGTCGGGCCAGAATCGGCAAGTGGCGGCGCGGTGCACGCAGGAGCCGATGATGGTTCGAGCGGCCATCCGGATGGCCGCCGCGCGGTCCGGCCGGTGGATCTCCCCGAGCCAGGGGTGGGCGGCTTCGACGAAGGCGTGCTGGATCGCGCCCAGCGCTTGGAGGCCACGTTCGCGCCCGTCGGCGCGCTGGCCGTCGAGCAGCTCGGGGAAGATCCGGTCGTGGTGGGCGAAGGTGCGCGCCAGAGCCTGGGTGAACGCGCCGACGATCCCGCTCAGTCCGGGCGGCGGCGAGCGCAGAGCTTCACTGACACTGGTTTCCAGCTGTCCGAGCAACTGGTCCTTCACCGCGTGCAGCAGCTGGTCCTTGCCCGCGAACCGGCGATAGATCGCACCCACCGACATTCCAGCCTGCTCGGCGACCGCCGCGACGGTGAACTCCTCAATGCCCCGGCCGGCCAGCACGTGCTCGGTGGCGGCCAGCACTTTCTGCAGGGACTCCCGGCTGCGAGCCTGCTGTGGCGGATGGAAGCCCTGCTCGACGGATCGCTGACTCACCGGCCGCACGTTACCTCCCCTCGGCGGGCGCCCGGACCCCGCCCAGATGCGAATGATAACTTGCGTTCGCATCTGGTGGGCAGTTCGCGAGGAGGGTGACAGCATGGTGAGCATCGAGGTACGACGCGCCTACGTCGATTTCCCGATCTTCGACGCCAAGACCCGATCGCTCAAGAAACAAGTGCTCGGCAAGGTCGGCGGCAAGATCGGCACCGGCGGAGCGGTCCCGATCATCGAGGCCCTGCAGGACATCACCCTGTCACTGGGCGACGGCGATCGAGTCGGCCTGGTCGGGCACAACGGCGCCGGCAAGTCCACCCTCCTGCGGTTGCTGTCCGGCATCTACGAGCCGACACGAGGCAGCGCACGGGTCGTCGGCAGGATCGCGCCGGTGTTCGACCTCGGCGTGGGCTTGGACCCCGAAGTCTCCGGCCACGAGAACATCATGATCCGGGGCCTGTTCCTCGGCATGACCCGCAAGCAGATGGAGAAGCGGGTCGACGACATCGCGGAGTTCACCGAGCTCGGCGACTATCTGCGCCTGCCTTTGCGCACCTACTCCGCCGGTATGCGAGTCCGGCTCGCCCTCGGCGTGGTGACCACCATCGACCCCGAAGTCCTCATCCTCGACGAGGGCCTTGGCGCGATCGACTCCGCGTTCCTCGCCAAGGCACGCCAGCGGCTGGTCGACCTCGCCCGCCGCTCCGGCGTGCTGGTGTTCGCCTCGCACGCCGACGACCTGCTGCGGGAACTGTGCACCACCGCCCTCTGGATGGACGAGGGCCGGATCCGCGAGCACGGCCCACTGGGCGAGGTCCTCGCGGCCTACAAAGGCCGGAACCCGCACGACAGCACATCTGAGCACCGGGGCGGTACGGATCAAAGCGCTTGCCGGTAGCCGAGGAAGATCCGCGGGCACGCTCGCGGATCACCAGTCCGGCCGATGTCCTCTGTGGACGGTCAGCGGAATTCGTTGGCCGAAAGACGTACGCCGACGCACACTGAGGGGGATGACTGACGAGACGAATACCGGTGACGACCGCTGGTGCTACGCGCCGGCCAAGACGTTGCGGGGAGCCCTGCAACGCGGCAGCGCCTGGCATCAGGTCGTGCCGGGGCTGGTGCTGGACTGCGTGCGCCGGGACTACCGGTGGGACCGGCAGGTCGACGAGCGGACGGTCTATCTCGTCAGGCTGGCCCGAGGTTTCGCTCGCGGTGGCGCCAAAGCCCGCACTCCTACGAACGGGCAGGCTATGTGGAAGCGTTACTGACACTGGATCCTGAGGCTACGCGGCAGCTGTTGGCCGCACGGCAGGTTCGGCTCACCGGCGAGGTCCGCCAGCGGCTCCGCCTGCTGCGGGGTTCACCCCTCGAGACCAACGACGTGCGGGAGGCGGCGGTCATTCGCCTCACCTCGGGGTAGCGCGATCACCACACCGGTCAGCCGCTGTCCTTAGAGGACAGTAGTCCTCTTCCCGTCAATTGTCCGAGAGGACAAGCCGGGCGCCCATCTCGCCGATCATGATGCAGGGCGCGTTGGTGTTGCCGCCGGTGATCGACGGCATGATCGACGCGTCGCAGACCCGAAGTCCCTCGACCCCGCGAACCTTGAGGTCGGGGCCGACGACCGCGAGCTCGTCGACACCCATCCGGCAGGTGCCGACCCCGTGGTAAACCGACGTCGCGCGATTGAGGATCGCATCGCGCAGCTCTTGGCCCCGCAGCGTCCTGCCCGGGTGGATCTCCTCCTCGACAGCGCCTTTGAAGGCCGCTGAGGCCAGGATCTCGCGCACCATCTCCGAACCCTCGCCGAGCACCTCGAGGTCGGCCGGATCGGCGAGGTACTGGAAGTCGATGAGCGGCGCCGCCGCCGGGTCCGCCGAGGCGAGCCGCAGCGTGCCGCGGCTGCGCGGGTAAATCAGCGTCGTCAGCACGGTCAGCGCGGTGCGCTTGTCGACGTCGTGCCGGATCGGCGCGTCCTGGTTGGGCGACACGTACGCCCACGGCAGGACCTGCAGCTGGAGGTCGGGGATCGCACCGGCCTGTGAGGTGTTGAGGAACGCGATCGCCTCGAAGACCGTGTTCGCCAGGAAAGTGGTGCCGGGCCGGGCCATTTCCTTGACGAGGCCGCGCGCGAAGTACGGCGCCGTGCCCTTGTGCCTGCTCGAAGACACGTGGAACGTCAGCGCGTGGAACATGTGGTCGTGCAGATTGTCGCCGACCGGCAAGTCCGCGAGCACGTCGATGCCGTGCTCCTTGAGGTGCTCGGCATGGCCGACACCGGACAGCATCAGCAGCTGCGCGGATCCGACGAACCCGGCCGAGAGAATGACCTCCTTGCCGGCGCGGAGGGTGCGCCGGGTGCCGTCGGCGTCGACGACCTCGACGCCGGCCGCACGGCCGTTCTCGATGAGAATCTTCTTCGCCAGCACCCCGGTCTGCAGCTCCAGCGTCGGAGGCGCGAGATGGTGGAGGTAACCACGCGAGGCGCTGTAGCGCAAGCCGTCCGCGGCGTTCTGCTGCATCCGGCTGACACCCTCTTGCGACTCGGCGTTGTAGTCGTCGAGGATCTTGCAGCCGATCGTGTCGGCGGTGGCTTGCAGGAACTGCAGTGACCCGTCTTCCGGGCTGGTGTTGCGGGTGACCCGGATCGGTCCGCCCGCGCCCCGGAAGGCGTTCTCCCCGTCTTCGAAGTCCTCCAGCCGCTTGTACGCGGCGTTCACGCTGTCGGCGTCCCAGCCCGCGTTGCCCTCGGCGGCCCAGGAGTCGAAGTTGGCGCGGTTGCCGCGGACGTAGACCATGCCGTTGATGGAACTGGAGCCGCCGACCACCTTGCCGCGCGGTACCGGCATCCTGCGGTCGAGCAGATGCTTCTGCGGCACCGAGTAGTAGCCCCAGTCGAAGAGTTTCTTGAGCTGAGGCGCCGCGTGCATGGGGCCGACCAGCCCCGGCTTCTTGACCAGCAGCTTCTCGTCGGACTTACCGGCCTCGAGCACGATCACGCTCGCGCCCGACTGCGCCAGCCTGCCCGCGATCGCGGCTCCCGAGCTGCCCGAACCGACGACCAGGTAGTCGGCCTCGTCGCCACGCGACACCTTCTTCGCCATTTCCGCTCCTCGGCCAGCCGCTCCGAAACTATAACCTGTTCTACTTCTGTCCGACCGTATAGCAACCCCCTCCGGCCCGCAACGCCGTCTCGGCACCGTCCTCCCGCCAGTTGCCATGGCCCCCGTGTTACCGGCCAGTAATATATCGTCGGCATATCGGAAACCACATACGCACCGGCAACACCACGCCGTCTTGACTGGGGGCATGACCTACGGCGAACCAGCACGAACCGCCACCCGTGGCCCTCGATCGCCGGCATCCTGGTCCTCCGCAGCCGTCCCCGCACTGGGAATGACGATATTTGGGTGCGAGCCGGACGAGGTCGTCTTGTTCCGAAAGCTGGCGCCTCGCTTCAACATCATGCCGACCATCACAGCGGAAGCGGTATCAGAGGCCAATATCGAACTGGCCAGGGGAAGCCGCTGTATCAGCGTCGGCCATAAAGCTCACATCACAAATTCCACCCTTCGCGCGCTTGGTCAAGCAGGCGTAACGTATATCTCCACAAGAAGCATCGGATACGACCATCTCGATGTGGACTACGCGGAGAGTGTCGGCATTTCCGTTGAAAACGTCGCGTATTCGCCCGACGGCGTGGCCGACTACACGCTCATGCTGATGTTGATGACGGCGCGAAACGCGCAGTCGATCATCCGGCGCGCAGCCGTTCATGACTACAGGCTTAATGATGTCCGCGGGAAAGAGCTACGCGATCTGACCATCGGGGTGATTGGAACGGGACGCATTGGCACCGCGGTCCTGGCCAGGTTGCAGGGTTTCGGCTGCCGCACGTTGGCCCACGACAGCCTTCCCGTGACCTCTGCCGATTACGTTCCCCTCGATGACCTGCTGCGGCAGAGCGATATTGTCACGCTCCATACACCGCTTAACGCCGATACGCACCATCTCCTCAACCGGCAACGTATCGAGAAGATGAAGCACGGCTCGTTCATCATCAATACCGGACGCGGTTCACTTATCGACACCGATGCCCTTATTTCAGCATTGGAAAGCGGCAGCTTGGGCGGCGCGGCACTGGATGTCCTCGAAGGAGAGGACGGAATATTCTACGCCGACCGCAGAAACAAGCCCGTTGACAGCAAGCAGCTGTTGCGCCTGCACGAGCTGCCGAATGTGCTCGTCAGCCCGCACACCGCTTATCACACAGATCACGCCCTGATCGACACTGTCGAAAACTCCATTGTCAACTGCCGGAAATTTGAGAGCGGAAAGCAGCATTGGATATGAAAATAGGAATTATCTTCGGCGGCCTCGGTGAAGAACATTCCATCTCCGTCAAATCCGCACAAGAGGTCGCGAAAAACCTCGATGCCGAAAAGTATGAGCCGTTCTATGTCGGGATCACGAAGAGCGGCGCTTGGCAGCTTTGCGACAGCGTGGACGCAGACTGGGAAAACGGCAATTGCCGCCCGGTTGCGCTGTCACCGGACCGAAGCGCACCCGGACTGCTCGTGCTGGAGCAAGGACGGTACGAAACGATCGGCCTGGACGTGGTGTTCCCCGTTCTGCATGGCAAGTTTGGCGAGGACGGTGCGATTCAGGGTTTGCTGGAGCTCTCCGGCATCCCCTACGTCGGTTGTGATATCCAGAGTTCCGCGCTGTGCATGGACAAATCCCTTGCCTACCTCGTCGCCGGAAACGCGGGAATCGCCACCCCGAATTTCCGGACCGTCGCGGCGAACGAGACTATCGATCCCGACCTCCTCACCTATCCCGTCTTTGTGAAGCCGGCCCGCTCGGGTTCATCTTTCGGGGTCAGCAAGGCGTCCAGCAAAGAAGAGCTGCCCAGTGCGGTGGAAACCGCGCGACAGTACGACTCGAAGGTGTTGATTGAAGAAGCTGTCGTCGGCAGCGAGGTCGGCTGTGCCATCTTGGGGAACGATCTGGAGCTGACCGCAGGCGAGGTCGATCAAATTTCACTGTCTCATGGCTTCTTCAAAATCCATCAGGAGAGCAATCCTGAAAGCGGTTCCGAAAACTCGACCATCGCCGTTCCGGCTGACATTCCGGCAGAGACGCGCGCACTCGTCCAGGAGACAGCAAAGGCCATCTATCGCGCCCTGGGCTGCGGGGGGCTGTCGCGAGTGGACATGTTCCTGAAGGAGGACGGAACAGTGGTCCTCAACGAGGTCAACACCTTGCCCGGCATGACCTCATACAGCCGTTACCCGAGAATGATGGCCGCCGCCGGGTTGCCGCTCGCCGAGGTGATCGACCAGGTCGTGTCGTTGGCATTGACCGGAAAAGCCCGATGAAAGACGATTTTGTCTTTTTGAACAAGTTTGCGCCCTGGATACGCTGGGATACCAAGTACGCCACCGGGGACACGCCCGCAGCGCGCCGTAGATCGTTTTGTGAGCTGGTCACAACAGCCGGATGACGGCCGGACGAAACTATGACACTACCCGAACATCGACAGAGCAGAGATGCTGGAAAAGGGATATGTGGCCGCTAAATCGGGCCACAGCCGGGGCAGCACCGTCGACTTGACGCTCTACCACTTGGCTACCGGTGAACTTGCCCCGATGGGCGGCGACCATGACCTGATGGATGGAGGCCTGCGGTTTTGATCGGTACGACTGCGAGTGGTGGCACTACACGCTGAAGGACGAACCTTATCCCGACACGTATTTCGATTTTCCCATCACGTAGAAGACCGGTTGCCCGGCCGAACCGATCATCAGCTGCCACTGTGCGGTGGCGCGGCGGGGAGTTGCACCGTGATGCGGAGCCCGCCGCCGGGGCGGGGGGTGAGGGTGAGGGTTCCGTCGTGCGCTTGGGTGATGCTTTTGACGATGGCCAGGCCGAGGCCGACACCCGCGTGGTCGCCGCGGATGCGTTCGGTGCCGCGCTGAAACGGCTCGACGAGCCTGGAAATCAATCGTGGCGACAGCTCCTCGCCGGTGTTCTCGACAGCGAGCACCGCGGTCTTGGGCTGAACGCTGGTGGTGACCCACACGGTGCCCTGCTCGGCCAGGTTGTGGACGATCGCGTTGTGCACGAGGTTCGTGGTCATCTGCAGCAGGAGCGCGTGTGAGCCGACGGTGGGGGTGATGTCGCCGGAGGTCTCGATGGTGAGGCCGCGCTTTTCGGCGAGGGGAAGGAGCGTTTCAGCGGTTTCTTCCGCTATGAGGGAGAGGTCGACGCGTTCTCGGTTGAAGGACCGCTGGTTGGCGCGGCTGAGCAGGAGCAACGCTTCGGTGAGGTCGATCGCCCGGGTGTTGACGAAGTGGAGGCGCTCGACGAGTTCGCCGGTGTCGCGGTCCAGATCGTTGCGAGCCACTTCGAGCAGGGTCTGCGTGATCGCCAGCGGGGTGCGCAGTTCGTGGGAGGCGTTGGCCGCGAATCTCTGCTGTTCGGCGTCGTGCGCTTCGAGCCGCGCGAGCATGGTGTCGAAGGCGTCGGCGAGTTCGCGGAACTCGTCTGTGCGGCCTTCCAGCTGGATCCGGTGGGAGAGCGAGCCGTTCGCGGCCAGCCGGGTGGCATTGGCGATGCGGGTCAGTGGCGCGAGCATGTTACCGGCGAGGATCCAGCCGCCCAGGAGACCGAACACCAGCAGGAACGCCACCATCGCGACTGCCTTCGGGGCGAAGGCGCGCACCAGGTCGGCGCGGTCGGGTACGGAAACCGGACCCGGGCCGAGCCTCCCGGGCGCGCCGGACGGCGCGATGTAGATCACCTCGGGTACGTAACGCAGCAGGAACACCCACACCACGGCGAGCAGCAAGGCACCCGCGAGCATGATGAACCCGGCATAGCTGAGGGTGAGTTTGAGACGAACGCTCAAACCGGGCGACCTATCCACGGTTCCCTCCCCCACGTCCGGCGCCGGGTGCGTTGTCTGCGTTGTCTGCGTTGTCTGCCTTGTCTGCGTTGTCAATGCGGTAGCCGGCACCCGCCACGGTGGCGATGATCCCGGGTTCCCCCAGCCGTTTGCGCAGTGCCGAGACGGTGATGCGCACGGCGTTGGTGAACGGGTCAGCGTTCTCATCCCATGCTCGCTCCAAGAGCTTTTCGGCGCTGATGACCCCCCCTTCGGCAGCGACGAGGACCTCGAGCACCGCGAACTGTTTCCGGGTGAGCGCGACGTAACGGCCGTCGCGGTAGACCTCGCGGCGGAACGGATCCAGCCGCAGGCCCGCGATCTCTCGCACCGGCGGCCTGTTGTGGGCGCGCCTGCGGTCGAGCGCCCTGAGCCTGAGCACGAGTTCTTGGAGCGCGAAGGGCTTGGTGAGGTAGTCGTCGGCGCCGAGTTCGAACCCGGTGGCCTTGTCGTCGAGCCGGTCGGCAGCGGTGAGCATCAGGATCGGCATGCCGCTACCGGAAGCGACGATGCTTTCGGCGATCTTGTCCCCGGAGGGCCCGGGAATGTCGCGGTCGAGGACGGCGATGTCGTAGTCGTTGATACTCAACAGCTCCAGCGCGGTGTCACCGTCTCCAGCGATGTCGGCGGCGATCGCTTCCAGGCGCAGCCCATCCCGGATGGCCTCTGCCATATAGAGCTCGTCCTCGACGATCAACACACGCATGTTCCGATACTATGACCAGGCGCATATCGTCGGCCTATCGAAATTCACGTACGTGCCGGCAACACCACGCTGCGTTGGCTGGAGGCATGTCCTCATCCTCCTCGGCCGTCCGGCGCGCCCTCGGCAAGGCACATGGCGCTGTCCCTGACCCCGTGACGGTCTTCCACGACGCGATTCCGGCCGTGACCAACCTCGATCCCGCTCTGCTCGCCGCCCTGCGCCGAGCCGCAGCCGACGCCGCGGACGACGGAGTCGAGTTCGCCGTCAATGGTGGCTGGCGTTCCCCGGAGTACCAGGAACAACTGTTCCGCGAGGCGATCTCGAAATACGGCACGGAAGAGGAAGCCGCCCGATGGGTGGCCACCCCCGACACGTCTGCGCACGTGTCGGGGGACGCGGTCGACATCGGGCCCGCCGATGCCAGGGCGTGGCTGGCCGAGCACGGCGCCGGATACGGGCTGTGCCAGATCTACCGCAACGAACCCTGGCACTACGAACTGCGCCCGGAGGCCGTCGACGGCGGCCGCCCGCCCCTGTATGCCGACCCGACGCACGATCCAAGGATGTGGCAGTGACCAGCAAGCACGGCGTAGCCACGCTAAGGTTTCCGCCGTGACCGAGCCCTCCGTCCTGCACGACACCAAGGCTGCCTACGACGCCGTTGCCCCTCTCTACGCCGAGCTTTTCAGCAATGCACTCGAGACCTCGCCGGTGGAACGCGCGATGCTGGCCGTGTTCGCCGAACTCGTGCAGGCCCGCGACGCCGGACCGGTCGCCGACATCGGCTGCGGGCCCGGCCACGTGACCGCACACCTGCACGCGCTCGGGGCGGCCACCTTCGGCATCGACCTGTCCCCCGAGATGATCGCCCTGGCCCGCCGGGCCCATCCGGACCTGCGGTTCGACGAGGGTTCGATGACCGCCTTGGACCTCGCCGACGGGGTTCTCGGGGGCATTCTCGCGTTCTACTCCATCATCCACACCCCGCCACGGCACCTACCGGCCGTGTTCACCGAGTTCCAGCGAGTGCTGGCACCGGGTGGCCACCTGATGCTCGGGTTCTTCGCTGGTGACGACCCCCAACCGCAGGAATTCGACCACAAGGTCACGCTCGCCTATCGATGGTCCCCCGACAGTCTTGCGGAACTGTTGCGCCAGGCAGGGTTCGTCCACGTCGCACGAACGCTGCGCGAGCCCCACGAAAACGAGCGGCAGTTCCAGCAGGCCCAGCTGCTGGTTCGCAAGCCCCAGGAGCCCTGATCGCCCGCAGTGGCTTGGCCGCGAGCGCGGTCAGCGGACCCGGTGATCCACGGCGAACCAGTTCGTCTCCCACGTCGTTCCGCCGTCGGCGGAGAACGCCTGCTCGAACCTTGCCTCGTCCGGACCCTGGCGGAAAATGAGGAAGCGCACCTTGATCGGACGGCCGCCGAGCTGGTCGTCGCCGTAGAACTCGCCCACGCCGTCGTGGAACCCGCCATACACCGCCGGGTTGAGCAGACCGTCGCGGATGTTGACGAAGGTCAGGCTCCACCGCCGCGCCTGCGGCTCGTACAGCCGCAGGTTGAGGGCGTCGATGCGGCCGTTCGGCCCCGAGACCCCGAACTCGACGACGTTCGCCCGCCGGTCCATCAGCGGACGCACGACGCTGGTGCCCGCGAACTGGAGCCACTGGTCCGCGGATTCCGAGAGCGGCTCGGCGAGGACCCGCACGGTGGTGCGCCACGTACCGGCTTCCCACTCGAAGTCTCGCTGGCCATCGGTGGCCGTCGACGACGTGGGAGGCGGTGAAGCCTGGCCCGACGCCGCCGTCGCGATCAACATGAGAGCCGAAAGGCCCGCGATCAGGATTCGTTTGTATGGCACTGTCATGAGTTCGACTATCGAGTGGAGCACGGCCGTGAACAAGAAGGCACCCGCAGGTAACCCCTCGCGCCCCAACCCGCTGCCCGGCTGCCCGATGGCCGCGGCGTTCGCCGCGATCGGCGGAAAGTGGAAAATGACCCTGCTGTACTGGCTTGCCCACGAAGAGTCCCACTTCGCGAGCCTCCGTCGCCGAGGCACACCGATCACACCCAAGGTGCTGGCCGAACAGCTGCGCGAACTCCAGGCCGACGGACTCGTCGAACGCGTGGTGACCGGACCGGTCCCGGCGCGCGTCATCTACCGGCTCACCGACTACGGGACCACGGTCCTGCCCGTCGTCGAAGGAGTCAGGGTCTGGGGTGAGGCTCACCTTCCGCGCACCCGCGGCGAGGCCGCACCGGACGCGGCGATGGGCTGCACCCACGCGATCATGGAGGTCGAGCGCGCCGGATGACCCGGGCGCCAGTTTCAGGATCCTCGACGCTCGTCTTGGGGCCGCGGGTCTTTGGCCTTGTGGAACAGTTGGACTTCCGCGGCTAGGTAAGGGATCCCGTCCACGTTGGTGTGGCCGAGTTCCGCGACCAAGGGGCCAGATCTGACTGGACCTACCCGACCTCATGGAGCTCACGCTTTCGAGCGGTGCCCGGAGGCGCCCACGGTCGACACGAGCCATCGTGTGGTCGGTGTGCCCGGCGCGGGCCTCGCACGACGAAAGCTACGTCGACGGTTTGCTCCTGGTGCTCCCGCAGTGTCCAGCCACGTGACGGAGAGTTTTTGAAGGTACTTACGAGGTGATAGACGTCGTCTGGAGCCTCAGCCTGGACGGCGAACCCTCTCTGGTGGTGGTACTCGACAAGCCGTAGCACCCGAGATGACGGCTCGCCCGGTTCAAGCTCTACCGGTGTTCCATCATTCCGGTGTCGTTGCCCGGCATCATTGTCGACGGTCTCTCGATGCCAACCTGGGCGAGGTGGGCTTTGGCGAGGATCTCGTCGATGGTGGCACTCACCATCGGACGCGACACCCGGCAAACGCCGTGATCTCGTTCTTCCGGCGGCCATGAGCACACTAGTAGAGTGTCGTGTCTAACTCTTGGGGTATAGGTGGCGGAGTTTGACGCGTGCGTCGTCGGTGGTGAACTGCCAGCGGACTTGGCGCCGTTCGGTGTTGATGGCGTCTTGCCACGCGGCGAGTTCGGTGTTGAGGGTGTCGAGGTCGCTGATGCGGCGGTCGAGACATTGGCGGGCCACTGCGGAGAGTTTCGATTTCGTCGGGTAGCGGGGACGCGTTGCCGCGCCCCCGCCCCCTCAGAACCGGCCATGCCCGATTTCCAGGCAACCGGCTCAAGCAAGCCCTGAAGGCTCACGGGCAGCCAGAAGTGCTGTACTCATTGC
>NZ_JAYMZS010000104.1:0-32652 GCF_035828755.1 Amycolatopsis sp. H20-H5
AAGAACCATCGAGCGGTGGCCACTCGGTATGACAAGCGTGACTACATGTTCCGCGGGACTAGTGATGTCGCCTCAATCAGGATCTGGCTCCGAGACCCCGTTCCATGATCCACGGGACACGCCCTAGATAGACAGCGCGCTGATCAGGCTCGACACTTGGGGGACGGCTGCCCATGTCGTCAGGCGATGTGCGAGGTCGTGGGCATAGTCGGTGGCACGCGCAGAGGTGATAGAGGCGAGGCTGGCGAGCGCACTCTGAGCGGTGACGACTGCTGCGTCCAGGTCGAGCGCGCCAGACTGCAGGTACGTGCCTGCCAGCACCAGGCCACCCAGCCCGGCCGAGCGACGAAACCCCTCGCTAGCGGATTCGGCACCAGCACTCCAGCGCTGCGCGACGAGCGGTTGCTCAAGGTCACGGAAAATCTCGACGGCATCGGCGGACAGGCGGTCCCAGCTGTGGAAGTCGATCCAGGCCGGGTCTTCGCCTAGTCGAGCATCGGCCTGCCCCAGCAGGGTTTCCGCTGTTCCCAGGGCTCGTTGCGCGGCGGATGTGTCGCCGGCGCGGGCGTGCGCGCGAGCTTCGATGAGGTAGAAGAACGACCTGGTGCGGGGAGTCGCGGCCGCGCCGCCCACCGCGCTCGCGGCCTGGGCCATGTCGATCGCGTCGTCGTGGTAGTCGCACAGCGACGCCTGCAGGGCCATCGAGGCGAGGATGTAGCCGCCGAGCGGGACGTCCCCGGCGGTGCGGGCCTGTCGCAGCGCGGTGATGTAGTGCCGCTGGGCGAGCCCGTGCAGCCCGGCGTCGAACGAGGTCCAGCCCGCCAGCCGGGACAGCTGCGCCGTTGCCGAGAACAGCCGGCGGCCGACGGCGTCGGTGTAGGTGCCGTGCAGCAGCGGGGTCGCGCGGTCGACCAGGATGCTGCCCACCGCGGAGAGTCGCCAGTTGCCGCCGCCGTGACGGCTATCCCACCGGCGCGCGTCGTCGGCGGCTTCGAGCAGGTCGTCGATGTCGGCGCGGCCGACCCGCAGCCCGGCAGCGGCGGGACGAACCAGGGTGATCTGGCGATCGGCGGGGGTGGTGAGCCACCGCCGGACCGGCGTGGCGTAGGCGCCGATGCCGAGGCCTGCGGAGAGGAAGGCGCGGCGCTGCATCTGGCTCCAGAATCGTGTCGCTGTGAACACGGCCTGGGCGGGCTCACGGGGAAAATAGAGGCCCAGCTGGTCGTCGTCCTCGTCGACGCAGAATCCTAGCTCCGCCAGCGACACCCACCGACCGCGGCGCTCGGCCAGGGAGTCGGCGATCAGGGTGCGGATCTCGGGTTTCGGCTGGATGCCGTGCCGCGTCCAGTTCGCGACCGAGCGGTGCGTGTAGTGGACCTCGTGGCCCTGGTGCGCGGCGAGGGCGGTGACGCGCGCGGCGAGTGCGCCGGCGCTGATGCCGGCTTCAGCGATGACGGTCTGCAGCTTGGTATTCGGTGCGCGGTCGACCACGGTGTCCTCCCAGCCCAGTTGACCCAGCGTACTCGCTCCATAACCGCTGGTGCAGGGTGGCGCGCCACCCTGCACCCCCTCGTGGACCTGTCGGCGAAGGGCGCGCGGCGGTTGCATGAGACATCCGATTACGAGATTCCAGTATCCGGAATCCCACCGCCCCGTTCGGTCGTTCCCTGACCTCGTAAGGAGAGCCTCGTGTCGCTGCTCACCCGAACCCGCGCAACGAAGCCCACAACCCCGGGGGTGCTGCCCGGCGCCGCGGCCCTGCTGCTGGCCCTGCGCGCCGGCGGGTCCGCTGGGTTGCCCGGTCCGCATCCGGTGCTCGCGATCGGTGTCCGGCTCGGCGCGCAGCACCGCCGCCAGTGGGCCGCGGAGGACCGCTCCCGGCGGCCGGGTGCGAGCGACGGCGAGCTCGCGGCCACCAAACGTATGATCGACCAGCTCAACGGCTTGCGCGCGGGGTGCGTCGACGAGATCGACACCTGGTGCGACCGCGCTCTACCTGCCGGCCCTGCCGAGGCACCGCTGCACACCGAGACGGTCGGGTCGGTCATTGACCGGCTCGCGATCGCCGTCGTGCGCGCCGAACACCTCATGACCGGGCGCGCAGCGGCGCAACTGGGCGAGTTGGCGCACGCCTACAGCGTCCTGGTGGCCGATCTCGCCGCGGGGCGGCGGCGAGTTCCGTCGTGGCGGACCCTCAAGGCCTACGGGACCGCCCGATGACAGCGCCGATGCGCGCGGTGTCGTTGTGCGGGGCCGACAACACCGGCAAGACCACCGCGCTGAGTTGGCTGGCCGCGGCCGCGCCCGGTAGCCACCTCGCCGGGCCGGTCGACCGTTGGCATCCCGGCTGGGCCGCCGTCGCCGGGCCCGGCTTCTTGTCCTGGTGGTTCACCGCGTCGGGCACTGCCGAGCACGTCGAGCTCGTCATGGCCAGCCACCAGGCCCGCCGCGCGGGCAGCGGCACGCTGGCGTGGGAGGACCGCGGTGAGCCGATGCTGCTCGCGACCTGCGCGGCGACCTGCGTAGTCAAGGACAGTCTGGACGCTCTCGAGGCACTGGCTGAGGTCACCACGCTGGCGCGGCGGTGGCCGGCCGAGCCGCGCGAGGAACTCCATATCCTGTTGCGCCACACCGACAACGGGCCCGAGGCCGAGGCGGAGCTCGCGCTCGCCCGCGACCCGCAGCCACCGGGCCGCTGGTACGAGGCCTACCAGTACGCACTCGCCGAAGTCCTCGACCTGCAGGTCGCGGCCGGGGCCTACGACGCGGTGATCGTGCGCGGTGAGCACACCGTGCTCGAGGTCCAGCGGCAGCTGCGCGACGTCCTCACCGACCGCGATGTCGCGGTGCGGGCACTGCCGCCGACCGCTCCGGAGCGGGTGTGGGGCCTGGGCGGGCTCTCGGAGAGCGGGAAGTCGACCGTTGGGGAGCTGCTGGCGGCCGAGCACGGCGCGACCCGCCTCAAAATCGGGTGGCTGTTGGGGGTTGCGGCGCTGCGTGCCGGAGCCGACGACCCCTACGCCTGGTCCGAACGGGTCCGGGCCGCGCACCTGGCCGAGGAGATCCTGCTGTTCTGCGAGGCCAACAAGACCACCGTGCTGTCGGTGGAGTCGTTGCACCGCAACGACTCCACCCGCAATCTCCGGGAACTGCTCGGCGACATCGTCCGCGTCATCTACCTCGACGCCGCGCCCGGCACGCGGGCCGCCCGCACGAGCGAGACACCGGGCGAGCTCGCCGCGCGCGACGCGGTGAAGACATCCCGGGGTGCCGACCGGATCGTCGAGCACGCCGACGTCCTGCTCGACAACAGCGGCCCGTTGGCCGCGCTCAAGCTCGCGCTCCCGGCCCTGGACGTCCCGCGCGCGGCCGCCGAACCGGCCGGCTGGGGGCCCGTGACGTCAGTGGCGTTGCTGGAGCGGCTCCGCGAGCACCTCGTCGACGACCGGACCGCCCTGCTGGTGGCGACCGGCACCACCGGCGGCCCGGGGTGGCGGGCGGGGTGGAGCGACCTGGATTTGCTGCTCGTCGGCGACGCGTTCCCGCTGCCGTGGCTGCGAACGGTGCCGGATGCGCTGCCGGATTCCGGCGGAGTGAAGGTCGGACTCACGATGCTCACAGTGGCCGAGGTCGAGGGCGGGCGAGTACCGCCGCGGGTGGTGCACGCCCTGCGCGCGGCCGCTGCCGGCAGCGGCGTCCTCTACCGGCGTCCCGGGTACCGGCCGCCGTGCCCGAGCGCCGCCGCCGATGACCGGGCTTCGCGCGGTGAGCTCGGCCTGGTCCTGATAACCACCCGCCGGTTGCTCGCCGCGCGAAGCCCTAACCTGCGTGCCCTGCACAAGCACCTCGTGCTGCTCGCGAAGATCTGGCTGCGCGCCTCCGGAACCGACCTCGACGACACCGACGCCGTCCTGGCCGCTTTCCTCGCCCAGCACCCCGCCATCACCGCCGGGTACGGGCCGTGCGCGGGGACGCTGACGGTCGATGCCGTCGCGGGGCTCGCCGCTGCCGAGCGCCCCGATGCCGCGGCCGTCGAGCAGCTGCTCGCCGCGGTCGCCGCGACCCTCGCCCTCGTCGACGCCCTGACCACCACAGTCCTGCGGAGGAACCCATGACCACACCTACCAGCACCAGCACGAATATTCGCCTCGGCTACCGGGCGCAGCGGGTGGAGCGGCTCGGTGTCGAACCGGGGATGCGTGACGAGCGGATCGTGCATGAGCTCGACGGGATGCTCGCCGCGGTCAAGCCCGCCCGGCTGGAGACCATCGGCCGCGACCTGTGGTCGGCTTGGACCGCCGATCCCGGCCACGGCCGTCCGGACCTCCTGCTCGGGCTCGATGCCGGAGGGATTCCGCCGACGATGGCGCTCGCGCTTGCCGCGGATCTGCCCTACCGCCTCGCCTGGAAGCTCGATCTCGCACTGCCTCACAAGCAGAAGTTCGCCGAGCCGCACGCCCGACGCACCGACGTGTTCACCTACGCGGAGTTCGCCGGGCTGCGGCTGCTCGTCGTCGACGACGAGATCACCACCGGCCACACCGCGGCCAACCTCGTCGCGATGCTGCGCGCCGCCGGCGCCGTCGTCGCAGGGATCGTCTGCCTGGTCGAAGACAGCACCGGCGGCGGCCGCGCCCGCCTCGCCGAGATCGGAGTGCCCCTGTGCACGCTCACCACCCTGTGACCATCGCACCCGCCGCCCCGGAGCCCGGGTCGGTGCTGTTCGTGCGTGGCGGGGACCAGATCGTCGCGCGTGAGCAGGCGCCGCTCGGGCAGCGGCTGCCCTACCGGCGCTCCGCCGGCGACGCCCCGGCGCCGACCGGGTGGGACCGCGACGTCCTGCGCCGAGGCTGGCACCTCACCCTGCCCGGCGACAGCCTCGGCGACACCCTGCTCGGGCTGGCCGCCGCCGTCGCGCTGCACTCGGTCACCGGCTACGAAATCACCTACCGCGGCCCCCGCGCCGACCTGATGCGCCACTGCGGGCTCCCGGTCACCGTGTTCGGCGCGGCCGGGAACCATGTCCTCACCAGCGGCGGGCACGCATCACTCGACATCCCCGTCGTTGCTGAGGGCCCGCCGACCTGGCTCGACGTGCTCGACGACGAGGTCGTCCAAGTGCACGCCGCGCTGCCGATGCGCTACTACCTCGCCCTCGAGCAGCGCCTCGGCGTCCGGCTCCCGCTCGACGCCGCCCCGGCACCGGCCTGGCTCGCCACCGGCGCGGCGCGGCCAGGGCGGGTGGTGTTCGTCGGCGCCACCAGCCGCCCCGACCGCAAGGACTACGGAACCGCCGGGTTCCGGGAGATCGCTGCGCACCTGGCCGCGCGCCGGCTCGGCCTGAGCTTCGCGATGATCACCCCGCTCGACACACCCACGCCAGCCGCCGCGAGCGGAGACGGGGAGGTGGAGATGTTGGGTGCGCTCGACGCCGCCGACGCGATCGAGGCCTTCGCCGCCGCTGAGCTGGTCATCGGCAACGACACCGGCCTGAGCCACCTCGCCGCGCTCGCCATGCGGGCCGACAGGACCGGCCCGCACGTCCTCGGGCTCTACGCCCGGCACTCCCACACCAAATGGACCACCGGCCGCCGCAACCACCACGCCGTGGCCACCCCCTTCACCATGGCGCTCTCGGCGGCCGACCGCTGCCCGGTCCGCGACCAGCTCGACGACACCATCTGGGGCACCGCGGCCGCGATCGGTGCGCTGCCCGCCGCGGGGATCGCCGACGCGGCCGGCGTCGCAGCGGGATGGTGGTGAGGCGTGTTCGTTCGCATCGGACACCACCGCCGCTACACCGCGAACCACGCCTGGCACGCCGACGTCCTCGGGCAGAAGTTCTTTGTGAAAGCCAATCCCGCCATCGCCGAGGCGCGGGCGGAGACCGCGGGGTACCGGGTCCTCGCCGAGCATTACCCGGTGCCCGCGCTGCTCGCCCACGGCCGCGCCGGGCGCTGGTACGTCCATGTCTACCGGCGCCAGCCCGGCGTCGGGCCGGGCCGTGGGCTGCTGCTCGACCTCATCACCACCGCGGAGAACACCGGCCGCTACGGCGAGCTGGACGCCGCGGCCGCCGACATTCTCGGCCACTACCGCCGCGTCATCACCGCCACCGTCCGCCGCCGGACACCGCACGAGCTGGTGCAGAAGCTCTATGGCGACCGGGCGCGGCCCGGCGGGCGCCTCGACGCTTACTACCGCACCGGCCGCCTCTGGCTCACCGGCCCGGACGGAACCCCGGTCGGCACCGACGATCTCGCGGGCACCACCCTGCTGTTCAACAGGGTGGAGCATCGGCTCGACCTCCCTGCGGTGCTCGATGACCTGCGAAGTGAGTTCGCTAGCGGGCGGTCGGTGTGGTCCGTGGTGACACAGGGCGACCCGACCGCGTTCAACCTGGGCTGGACCTCGCAGAACGGCCCGTTCTGGTTCGACTACGACACCGGCGGACACAACGCGATCGCCGGCGAGTTCGCCGTCGCCCTGGTCGACCTGCTCTTGCACGGCGCACGCCTCACCCCGGCGATGCACCCGGATGCCTACGCCGATCACCCCGCCGCGCTGGCCACTGCACCGTCCGGGCCCGGCGCGACCCTGCACCAGGTCCGGACAGGCCTGATCGAGGCCGATATCCACCACCGGGCCTCACCCGCGCGTCGGTGGCTCGCCGCGCTCTACCTGCGCGACCTCGTCGTCCCGGTCGCCGCGGACCTCGGCATCGACAACGTCGCCGGATGGCTGCGGCCCTATCTGCTGCTGCGGCTACTCGGCGTCTACCACCCCGCCGACCTCACCGCGGCCGACGCCCTCGTCCTGCTCGCCGCGATCACCCACGTCCAAAATCCCCACCTCGAGCTGGAGACCCTGCTCGATCTCACCGCACCCGTGGAGGCCACCCCATGACCCAGATCCGCCCGGGGGCCACCGTGACCGGCGCCGGAAGCGGCATCGGCGCCGCCATCGCGCTCCGCCTCGCCGACACCCACGACCTGCTGCTGAGCCACCTGCAACCCGACGACGACCTCGACCAGATCCTCACCGCGTGCCGGGACCGCGGCGCGAGGACCGCGACCGTCATCGGCGACCTCACCGATCCGGCCGTCGCCGCCGACCTGGGGGCCGCGATTGCTAAACGCCATGGACAGCTGCAGGTCGTGGTGTCCGCCGCCGGCGCCTACCCCCGCATTCCCTGGGCAGCCACCAGCATCGACGTCTTCGAGCGGCAGCTGCAGGTCAACCTCGTCACCCACGCCACGCTCGCCCGCTCCGCCACCGCGGCGCTGACCGCGGCCGGGTCGCGCGGCCGGTTCATCGCGATCTCCTCGGTGCTCGCGCAGCTCGGCCGGGTCGACCTCGCCGGTTACATCGCCGCGAAAGCCGGCCTCGAAGGGCTGACCCGGGCGCTGGCCCGCGAGCTCGGCGCGGCCGGAGTGACGGTGAACTGCATCAGGGCTGGGTCGATTGAAGTCCCCGCCGAACGCACTGTCGTCGCCGCCGACGACCACACCGCAATGGAAGTCCGCCAGCTGGCCTGCCAATGCGTCCAGCGCCGCGGCCGCACCGACGACGTCGCGGCCGCGGTCGCGTTCCTCGCCTCGGCCGGGGCCGGATTCATCACCGGGCAGACCCTCACCATCGACGGCGGCTGGTGCCTGCAATGACCCCGCCGACGGTCGTGTGGATCCGGCACGCAACCAGCATCGACGGCCTCGAACGACCCACTGCCCACGCTCGCGCGGACACACCGCTCAGCGACCGCGGCCGCGCAGAAACGCAGCGGGCCTCGGACGGGCTCGTGGAGCTCGGAGTGGGGCGGATAGTCAGCAGTCCGCTGCCTCGGGCCTGGGAGACCGCGCGGATCCTCGCCGACGAGCTCGGTGTTCCGCTCGACCAGCCGTACCCGCAGCTGCGGGAATGGCGGGCGCCCGACTGCGTCCTCGGGATCGCGCCTGCGGACTACCCACCGCAGTACGTTCGGTGGCGCGGTATCCGTTCCACCGAACCGGACACCGCGCTGCCCGGCGGGGAAAGCCTGACCGCGTTCGCCCGGCGGGCCGCCGAGGCGGCCGAGCTGGTCGAGTACATGGCGACCGGCGCGCAGCGGCAGGTGCTCGTGGTCGCCCATGTCTTACTCATCGGCGCTGTCGCCGCGCACGCCATCGGCATCCGAGAGCCTGGCGCGGTGTTCACCGCGGCGACTTCCTTCACGCTGCCGCCCGCCGGACGCTGGCAGCACGGGAGATGACAGACCCGGAAATGCTTCCGAGCAGGAGATCCATCACTGCTGGAGCACTGTTTTCGACTAGAGCACCTTCGGCGGTAGATCGGCCAGCAACGCCGCACGGTTCTCCACGATGAAATCCCGGACCTTGGTGGGCTTGAGGTCGTACTCGGCGAGCTGGTCCAAGGGGATCCGCTCCAGCTCGTAACCGCCCCGGCTGGCATCGGCGTACTCATCACCGGTCCGCAGCGCAGCATCGAGGCTGATCAGGCGAGCGGCAAAGAAGTACTGCACGGACTGCCCGCCTTCAGTCGGCGAGGTCAGCAGGGTCAGCTGCTGCCCTACGATGGCCGAAGCTCCTAACTCCTCGACAAGCTCACGTTCCAGCGCCGCCTCCCGGCTGACGTCCTCCGGCTCAATCCCTCCACCCGGCGTCGTCCAGTACGGTGCCACCCCGGGCTTGGTTCGCTTGATCGTCACTAGCCGGGCTTCATCGTCGATCAGCACAGCCCGAGCCGACCGGCGCACGATCGGCACTGCCGTCGATGTCATCGTGATCTCCCCTTGTTCGGACTCGTTCAATGCGTGCTGCTCGACTTCTAACATTAGGTTCTCGTTTCTTCCGGGGCTCTACAGCGTCACATATTCGCGGATCTTGCCACGCACGTGCGGACGCTCGTCGCCGAGCGATGCTCAACGTCGGCAGGCGTTTCGCGATCTGCAGCTCGGTGAGCGGTTTGGTGACCGGGACGTCGGCGTAGCCGCGGTCGTCCTGGTCCCACTTGGACAGGTCCGCCTCGACGCCGCGGATGCGGCTGAAGCCGCCGTCCACGCCGCCGTGCTGCTTGTGCACTGGCTCAGCACCGGCCTGGTGGCTAAGAAACCCTGACGGGTGGGCGTCCGGTGCGATCAGCGCCCGCCGCGGTAGCTGATGATGCGGGCGATGAGCGAAGTGAAATGGCCAGTGCGGCTGCTCAGGTGTGGTTGATCGATCCGGGTGTCATGGCCGCGCGGACTTGGTTGCGCCCGGCGTCTTTTCCTGCGTAGAGCGCGGCGTCGGCTGCGCGCAGCATGCCTTCTATGGTGGTCTCGTCGGTGTCCGGCCGCGACGCCGATGGTGGCGGTGAGCCGCACGGGCTGATCGCGGTCGTCGCGGATGTCGAGGTCGGCGATGCCGGCGCGGATGCGTTCGGCGATGCCGGCGGCGTCGGCTCGGCCGACACCAGGCTGCAGGACCGCGAACTCTTCCCCGCCGTAGCGGCCGATGGCGTCGCCGCGCCGGACAGTGTCGGTCAGGACCGTGGCGACGCGGGTGAGGACGTCGTCGCCGACCTGGTGGCCGTGGGTGTCGTTGATGCGCTTGAAAAAGTCCAGGTCGAGCAGCATCACTGAGACCGGGGTGCGCCCGTGGCGGGCGCGCTGAAGCGCGGCGTGGGCGGTGTCTTGCCAGGCGACGGCGTTGAGCAGACCGGTGCGGCTGTCGGTGCGCGCGGCGAGTTTGTACTGGTGGAGCAGGACGCTTTGGTGGACCAGGTGCAGCGGCACCACCATCAGCAGGGTCACTTCCGGCCACGCGGCTGCGGCGAACGCGACGAAACCGCCGAGCACGAGCTGGGCTACTTCGAGGAGGTTGTCGGCGGTGCTGCCGAGCGCGTCGCGGCGACGGGTGAGGTCGGCGGTGAGCAGCAGGATCCCGGCGACGATGGCGGAGTTGACGAGCCAGTGCCCGGCGATCGCGGCGACCAGCGCGGCGACGTCGCCCCAGCCCAGTTGGGCGGTGAGCAGGTGGTCGCGCAGCCCGGTGCTGGTGGTGACGGTGGAGGCGGCCAGCGCGGCGAGCGTCATCATCGCGACGGTGAAGACGGCCCGGTAGGGCGGGCGTTGCTGGTCGAACCGTCCGACCAGCAGCCAGCGGTGGGCGTAGATCACGAGGATGAGCGCGACCTCGGCCAGTGCGGGCAGCACGAGCGCGCCGGCGATCGTCCACACCGAGCAGAGGTCGACGTGGGGGAGGCGGGAGCGGTCGCGGCGGATCCGCTCGATGGCGTGCGAAGCATGCAGGTGCAGCACGGCGCACGCTGCCAGCAGCCCCGCCGTGGCCCAGCTCGCGGCTGGTGCCGGGCCGGCGAGAAGCAGGACCGCGGCGAGCGCGGCGGTCTCGATGCTCAGGACGTAGATCAGCGGCCGTGTCGGGAGGTGCCACAGCGACCAGGTCCACGGAAGCCAACGGGGTCTCGCGCGGTCGCCGCCGTCCACAAGCCGCCCCTCGTGTCTCTCTCCGCACCCATATGCCACGCACCGTACGTCGTGACCTGCGCAAATGTCAGCCCCCATTGCGCTGACGAGACCTCAAGGGCCCAGACCAGCGACCATTGACCTCGTGGGCCCGCTCGAGGATGCGGTCGGCCCGCGTTGGTGGCGCGAGGAGGTGCGTGATGCGCGACAAGATCTGGTGACGACGGATCGAGCCCGGCGAGCTGCGGAACGGAGGTGACTTTCTGATGCGCGACAAGATCTGGCGGTGACATGCCCTTCACGGAGACCACCGCCTGGAGCGGGTCCCCGCTGATCGAGGCGGGCGAGCGGGCCCGGCGCCCGCGTCAACGCGGCGCGGCCGCCGGGATACCCACCGCCTTCCTCGCCTTGGTGGCGGGACAGCCGAGATCATCACCGACCTGTCGGCATCGCCGGACGACCGGCTTACCCGGGTGGCGGGTGTTGGTCCTACGGTTCGGCGGGTAAAGCGTCCGCGATCCGAGCGGGGACGAGGCGCGCCCAGCCCGCTGCCGCGGCGATCGCCAGCGCGGTGCCGGCGACACCGGCGAGCGCGATCGCGATCGCGATCGTGGCCGACCCGGCGGCTTGGGCGATGACGCCACCGGCCGCGACGCCGATACCTTGCCCGGCGATCAGCCCGGCCCGCGCGAATCCCAGCGCCTGCACGAACGTCGACGCGGCGCTCACCTGATAAGCCGAGCAGAGCCTGGAGACGACCAGCAGTGCCAGCGCCACCGCGACGCCCGGCGCTGTGGCGTAGCCCAGCAGCGGCAGTGACGTCCCCACCGCGAGCACGCCGAGCATCCGCAGCCGGATCGTTCGCGGCACCAGCCGCAGCAGGACCGCCCCGGCTACCGCGCCGGCCGGTTCGGCGGCCAGCAGCACACCAACCCACCCGGTGCCCAACCCGGCTTGCGTCGTGAACACCACCGCCAGGCCTTCAGGGACGACAGTGAATGTCGCGAGCCAGCCCAGGCTCATCAGCATCCGCAGCCGCCGGTCGCGCGCCACCAGCCCGGCGCCCCGGCCTACCCGCACCAGCCATCCGGCGAGCTCGACTCGCAGCCGCACCGCGGCGGCGACGGCCTCGACGGGATACCGGCCGATCCCCACTCGCAGCAGCGCCCCGGACACGGCGAACGTCGAGGCGTCCACGGCGAGCGCGACGTTCGGTCCTAGCCAGCTTGCGAGCAGCCCGCCGCCGGCGAACCCACCGACCAGGCACGTCTGGTGCGTGATGAGCATGACCGTCTGCCCGGCCTCGTAGCGGCCGCCAAGCAAGTCCGGAAGCACGGCGCCTTGCGCCGCGGCGAACGGTGCCTCTGCCAGCTGCACCAGCACCAAGAGACCGGCCAGCACGCCGAGCGGGACATCGGGAATCGCCATGGCGGCGACGAGGACTGCCCGCACCGCGTCCGCGGTCACCATGACCGAGCGGCGCGGCCATCGATCCGCCAGCCCCGACAGCAACACGCCGGACACCAGCGCAGGGATCGTCGTCAGCGCGTATGTCCCGGCGGTCGCCGCGGCCGAGCCGGTCCTGGCGAACACCAGCAGTGACAACGCGACCCTGGCCAGCTGATCACCGACGATCGAGGTCACCGCAGCGGCCCACAGAATCCGGAACTGCGCCTGCCCGAACACCCCGGGCGTTCCCATGCCAGATCCCACCATCAGACCTCCCCGCCAGCGGTAGAGCCCAGACTGTAAGCCGAGAGTGGTCAATCCGTCACGACCTGGACACCCAGGCACTACCCAGCCCGGCGGGTCTGGGGATCAGCACGCGTGTGCCCACCAGCTGCGAGCGCAGTAGCGCCGCCTGCGCCTCAACGTCGGCCGGGATCGCGCGGGGCGCGACGCCCAGCGCGCGCAGGAATCCGCTAAGGGCCTCGCTGGGGTACCGGGCCCGTAGCCGCGCAGGTTCATGTGCAACGTGCTGTCGGGAAAACGAGCTTGGGCTTGGTGTGCCCAGTGCAGGGCGAGGGTGGTCTTGCCGATTCCGCCTGTCCCGTCGACGGCGGTGATCACCACCGACCGTGCCGCCCGCGTCTTTAGCCCGTTCTCGTCAGGGTCGGGTGGGATCAGCGCGTTGAGCGTGGCCAGGTGCTCGGCGCGGCCGGTGAAGTCACGCACCGACCCGGGCAGTTGCCGCGGCACCACCTCCGGCGCCCTCGAGCGTGCCCGCCCGGCCCGCGGCGTTCCGGTGCTCGCCGCCGGGGTGGGTGGGTAGGGGTGGTCGGGCAGGGTGATCCAGCCGGTGGTGTCGACTTCCTTCACGGCGACCGGGACCGGGTGCCAGGTGGCGGGTGCGGTGGCGGGGCATGGCGGACGACGTCGTCGAACAGCCAGTCCGACGTGATGATCGCCAGCACCCCCGGCCAGCGCCGCTTTCAGTGCCGGGGCGTCACACAACCGGAACGCCAGCGTCAGCGAGCTGGAGGGTCGTAGCCGACCTCCCCGGCGTGAGCGCGACCCGCAAGCGGATCCGCTGCGTCTGCGGGTGGGTGTCGTTGTGCACCCGCAGACGTGCGACCAGCGCTGGCAGTGCCGCCTCCACGAATCCTGTCTTGCGGGGAAAACTGGTTCGACGGTGTGCCGATCACCATGGAAAGCGGACCACCCCCGCGCATGCGGGGAGAACGACCCGTCGACGGTGACGTACCACCGTTCCCCGGGACCACCCGCGCGCATGCGGGGAGAACTGGGACAGTTCACTCATGGTGATGGTGCTCATGGGACCACCCCCGCGCATGCGGGGAGAACCCGGGCCGACGAGTCCGGCCACCTCACCCACGGACCACCCCCGCGCATGCGGGGAGAACGGAGTTAACCGGCACGCCGGGCTGCTCTTCCTCGGACCACCCCCGCGCATGCGGGGAGAACCCTCGAACTCGGTCGGCACGGTGATAACAGGGCGGGACCACCCCCGCGCATGCGGGGAGAACCATGGCCTGACGAAACCCGACTTCCCGGGCCGCGGACCACCCCCGCGCATGTGGGGAGAACTCCAGCTTCCACAGGCACATGATCGTGCCGAACGGACCACCCCCGCGCATGCGGGGAGAACGAACCACTGCACCTCGAGCAGGTGCCGGAACCGGGACCACCCCCGCGCATGCGGGGAGAACAACCTGGTCACTGCCGTGTCCTACTCGGGCGACGGACCACCCCCGCGCATGCGGGAGAACGATGTCGCCCGGCAGGATGATCGTGTCTGGCACGGACCACCCCCGCGCATGCGGGGAGAACCGCACAAGGAGTACCGCGAAGTCGCCGACGACCGGACCACCCCCGCGCATGCGGGGAGAACACGCGCTGGACAAGCGCACTGTCCGCCCGATAGGGACCACCCCCGCGCATGCGGGGAGAACGCCCGCACCCGTCGTTGACGCGTCAACTGGCCGGGACCACCCCCGCGCATGCGGGGAGAACACTTCTTGACCTGGGACGTTTCGAGTCGAAGCGGTGTTTTTCATTCATTTTCGTCGAGCGTCTTGCTCATGCTACGTGTGCAGGAGATATGGCTACCGGCTCGCGGTCGACTTGCGCTGCTCTGTTGGCGGCCGAGCTCTTACCCGCCGTGTCTAGGCGAATATCGAGGCCGTGCGCGTGGATCACCGTGGTTTCCCCAGGTGCGGGCCGGGGACAGAGCGGGAGCACTGAGGAGGTTGCCGGAAGGGCTTCCCGGCTGCCGCGTCGACGGGTGTCAGGGCGACGGTGGACCTTGTCCGGAGGTTGCCGGTGCCTGTCATCAGGTTGAGGCCCTATGGGACCCGTCCGCGTCTACGTGATCTCGTGTCGGGTGAGCCCTTCGGTGTCGCGTGTGTTGTGCCCAGTTGACTCAAATTGGCCGGCAGGGTGCTGACGGCCTGTTGCCGCCTACGCCCGTGCGTACTTGGGCTTGAGGCATCATCGACGGCATGACCGATGGAGCGCACTGCTCGGATCCTGGCGCTGACCGGCCCGGATATGGTGCGCGTTGCCGTGCGCAGGCCGCGCTGGCGAGGGCGATGGCGGAACGGGAACGTGCCCTTGCCGCGCAGCTCGCCGTGTTCACGGGCAAGGGGTTGGACACTGTTGCGATGGTCGAGCGGTCGTTGCGGGCGGCGGCAGGGCTGAAGCAGCTCGGCGCGGTGCACACGGCGCAGGCCCTGGCCTATGACGACATGATCGCCGCTGGCGGCCCGGACGACTCGCGCGCGTACGTCGAGTATGAGGCCATGACCCGTCGGCATGCCGCGCTGTACCCGGGGGAAGGCTCGTTCGGCAATTGATCGGCCGTGTGCGGTTCTGACAAGTTTCCCAGCTCAACGCCCACTGTGATCTGCCACGTTTAAGAGACACACGGTCTCCGGTTGGCTACCATCGGTGCGAGTTGGTGACGCTACGGTCGGGTTTGGGCGCAGGGGGAGGACGTAAGTGGTTGAGCAGGCAGGGGCACCCGCAGGCAAGTCGGGCGGGGTTTTAGAGGGACTCAACTTTTCCTCACCGACAGCACTGCCAGCGGCGTCGGAGCAGCGCCCGGTGGTGCGGCAGGCTTTTACCTCAGCCGCGAGGCAATGACCACTGAACTGGGGAACTTGAAGACGCTGCGGGCTCGGATCGAGGACCAACTGCGCAACGCCATCCCCATGTGGACCATCCAATCGCCAGGGCAAGACCCTGCCTCGTTGCGCAACACCGACGCCAACAACACCTCGGGTAACTATTACCGGGGCCATCTGATGCGGGAGAGCGCCTACCTCAGCTCGGTCATCCAAAAGATGGACGATGCGCTCGGCATTCACGAAGCGAATGACCGGCAAGCAGGCAACGATCTCAACCAGGCTGGTGGGGGCCTGTTCTGATGGATCCTCTTCTCCGTCGACTCGGCGTGTGCGTCGCTGGCCTGCTGACTGTGGGGGCCTTGGCCGCCTGTTCGACTAAGCCGGGTACGGCGCAGCCGCTGCCAAGTTCAAGCCCGACAGCCCAGCCGTCGGGCAGCAGCCAGGGAAACCCCGGCTCGGGATTGCCGACGATCACCAACCCGTTGCCTGCGTCAGTCATCCAAGGTGACCCGTGCAGTGTCTTGACGACTGCTCAGCTCGCCACGTTGTTCTCGGCCACGCCGCACCGCAATGCGGCCACTGACACCGGGGCCGCCAAGTCGTGCTCGTGGAGCGACCTCGACAAGGGCTCTCTTGTGGGTATCCAGCTGGTGTACGCCTGGCAGGACGGCCTTGGTCACGTGTACGCGAAGAAGAACGAGGGGTTCTTCAAAGAACTCGAGCCGCTACACGGGTACCCGGTGGTGGCGTATGGACCGAGCGACGACCGCTCCACGGGGCGATGCAGTGTCGCGGTCGGAGTCGCGGGTAACGCCGCTTTTCAAGCCGACGCGACCCTGGCACGCTCGAAGGTCGGCCAAGCCGATCCCTGTGACGCCGCGCGCAACATCGCCGATCTCGCACTGACCACCTTGAAGGGTGGTGCGTGATGGTGTTCGCGGGCACTGAGGCGTTCCAGGCGTACCTGAAGCAGATGCAGGCCGAAGGCAAAGTCATCCTTCCGGGGGAGCTGGTGCGCCGGGTCAAAGCTGGACCGGGACCGGACAGTCTCGGGCAGGCGCAGCACGCCAGTTCGGTACAGGCCAGCCAGCAGCAGGGCATCGAGACGGACACGTTAACGGCGGTGGGCCGCTTGGAGAGCGCCTGGTCAGGCCAGAGCGGTGACGTGGCCCGGGGGTCGTTGCGTCCGCTCGCGGATGTCGCGACGTCGGCGTCGAGCGCGTTGCAGGGCAGCCAGAACACGCTGACCGATCAGGCGCACGCGTTCACGTCGACGCGTGATTCGCTGCATGAGGTGTCGGACGTGCCGCCGTCGAGGTCGGGGTGGGATGTGGCGACTCCGTGGGACACCGATACCGAGGACAAGGTCAACCAGCGTAACGCCGCTGTGCAGCAGAACAACGTTGTCTATCAGGGGTTCACCGGCACTAGCGACGGTCACGCGCAGAAGATGCCGATCGATTATGGGCAGGTTCCCGACGCCGTGGGCGGTACGTTCGCGCTGCAGCCGACGCCGGATACGGGCCAGGTCCAGGGCGGGCAGGATCGTCGTGGGCAGGTCCCTCCGGGCCACCACGACACCAGCGGGGGGTAGACCGGTCTGGCTCGGATGTGCCGCCGCGTCCGTCACTGTCCCCAGCGGCGGGACGGGTGGTTCCGGTGGTGTCGGTCCTGGTGGTGGCTACCTGCCGGGCGTGCCGGGGTCCTTCGGAACCGGCAGTGGCGGGCCTGGCAGTGGCAGTGGATCGGGGTCGTCGGTTCGTGGGGGCGGTCCCGCGGGCGGTGTTCCTGGTGAGTCGGGCAAGGCGACCGGCGCTGGTCGGCTTGGCGGGCTGGCCGAGTCTGGGATGCGAGGCGGCCCAGGCTTGGGGGTGGCTGGGGCGCGTGGCGCGAACGGGATGCCGATGGGTGCCGGTGCGGGTAAGGGCGATAAGGAGGAGGACAAGGAGCACAAGTCGCCTGACTACCTGCAGGAAGCTGATCCTCACGCCCTGTTCGGTTACGACGGCAAGGCCACACCGCCTGTTATCGGCACGTAGCAGCAGCAGAAGCGAGGGGACGAATGGTGCTGCTTGACGAGCCGGTGACGGTGCCGCGGTTGGCGGTCGCGAAGGCGTGGGAGTGGGAGTGGGAGCGGGTCGGTTCGTCGCATCCGGTGCTGGGCATCGTGGACGTGTGGGTCGAACACGACGCGGCTTCCGGTCTGGACGATTTGACCAGGCAGGCGTTGGCTGAGCCGGGGTTTTATGATCTGCGTCGAGGTCGTGTCGTCGGTGAGTTTCGGGATCTGATGCTGGCCATCGCCAACGCGGACACCGAATGCTATAGCTGGTCCAGTGACCGTCACGGTCGTGATCAGGCGGTGCTGGCGATTCCTGTCGGGCGGACCGCGGTCGTGGCCACTATCGAGGGTGGCTTGCTGACCTTGGAAAGGACCCGGACCGGTCGGCTTGCTCGCGCGGTGGTGGAGCGGTTGCCTGGCTTCGCGGCCGCTGACATTGGCGAGTTTTCCGTGCTGCGGTCGCAGTATGGGCGGAGTTCGGCAGGCGAGCGCTACGCCCTCGATGTCAGCAGCGATTACACCGTTGCCGACCCGGCTGAGCAGCTCCGCGCGTTGATGGGCGCACCGCGGGTTGCGAGCCATCAGGTGTATGTCGCCGCCCGGGTGGACGGGATCCGCCAGTCCAGTATGCCGCTCACCGTGGTCGACAGTGGTGAGCATGGCCGGGTTCTCACCTACCTGCGCCCAGGCGACGACGGCGGGCTGGACATCGCGTGCGGACCGGGAACCTCCGACTACATCGTCGGCACGCTGGAGAACACGCTCGACGCGCTCCGTGCGTGACGGGCTCGCCGTCGAGGCACCGGGCATGTCGCTGAGGAAGATGGAGGTGGGCATGTCGTTGAATGTGGCCAAGTTGCAACAGCAGGCCGTTGAGCTGGATACCGAGCTCGCCGCGGCGCGGTACTCGGCGCAGTCGGCGGACAAGATCGCGACGGCGACCGTGTCCGGCCAGGGCACGTTGCTCACTCTGGTGATCGCGGATCACGCGATCCGCGGTTCCCACCCCCACCTGGTCGGGCCGGCGGTGCTGGACGCGGTGTCAGCGGCGCGGCGGCAGGCGTCGGCGGTGAGCCTGAGCAAGCTGCGTGCGGTGCTCGACAAGGATCAGGAATGGCGGCCCGAGCCGCCACCGATCCCGGCGGGCGAACCCGCGGTGAGCCCGGCTCGCCGGCGGGCGGTGGTTGAGGACCACGACAGTTTCGATGAACTGGATTTCGTCACTGACGCCGGTGACCCCGACGATGCGGACAGGGGGCGCTGGTGAGCTACGCCGACGAGTTGGAGAACCTGGTCAACGAGATCCACACGAAGGTCGCCGCGGTCAAGCAGGCTGGCGAGGACGCCGACCGAGCGCGAACCACGCACCAGCTCCCCGGTGATCTGGGCATGATCACCGTCGCCGGGTCGGGCGAGTTGGTGGAGGTGGCGTTGGACGTGCCGGCCATGAAGGCGTACACCGCGACCAGTTTGGCCCAGCAGCTGCTGCGCGGCATCCACGCCGCCGAGCGGGACGCTCACGCGCAGCGCGACGCGATGATGGCACTGGCTCAGCAGAAAGCGAGGATCGTATGAGTATCGGCGATGTTTTCGGTCATGGGCAGGGGTACAGGGTCTATCCCGAGAAACTGCGGGAAGCCGCGAACGGTGTGGGACACGCCGCCGACCTCACGCAGGCGTTCGCCGACACCGATCTTGCCGACACGATGCTGGCGGGCGACGACCTCGGCCTGCCCGGCACCGCCACTATTATTATGCCCGGCTTGCGCGGCGTCGGAACCGTCGAACGGTACAATAACGCCATTCATCAGATCATCGAACTCACCCGGGTAAATGCGACCGAATTGCGTAACCTCGGCGACGCGCTACGCAAAGCTGCCGAGTACTACGAGCAGCTCGATGAGGAAGCGTACGAGAAGCTGAAGAAAATCGAAGGCGGCATGAAATGACCACCACGACACACCAGCGGGGAGGTGTTCGGTAGATGGCCACCGTGATTCCCGGGACACCCCATCCCGTTCCGCCACAGAACAATCCAGGCAACCCGATGTTGGCCTACCCTGAGGCGGAAGACCAGCAGATCCGTGACATCGCCGACCTGATCGGCGCCGAGGGCATCATCAACCTGCTGGACACCCTGAGGGTCTTCATTCTGGGTGACATCGGTAAAGTTGTCGCCCTGGCTGACAAGTTCGCAAGAGACAAGAAGCTTATAGAAGCCGCAGCGGCTATCAACGAAGTGCAGCTTTCGCTGAACGGGGCATGGCAAGGTGACGGTTACGCGCAGTTCGACAAGTACGCTGGCTTGGCGACCAGCGCGTTGTCCAAAGGTCAGGACGGGATCGTCAAGCTGACCAGCACCATGACGGCGGTCGCGAAAGCCGTCATGGACACCTACAAGACGTTGATCGGGTTCATCGGCAACTGCGCCGCCAACTTGATACAGGTCGGCGGAAAAGTTGTGATCGCCCTTCTTACCGCTGAGGTTCCAGTTCTGAACGCCCTCGAGACCAAAGATGTCATCGACTTCGTCAATAACGCGTTCGCCACTTTCTGGAAAGACTGCAGTGCGGCTCTCGGCAGCATGATTACCACCGTGGGCGACTTCGTCAAAGCCGGCGTCGACTTCACGTCCATCGAGAACAACTTTCCCGTGATCTCCCCGGTCGGCTCCAGCGTCGACGTGATCGACGACCCGCAACGCTGGCGCATCAAACCGGGAGCCGACCACTCATGACCACCAGACGACGCCCATGGCGCCAACCCGCAGCCCTGCTGACCGTAGCTCTTCTTACCTTGACCGGCTGCAGCTTTGGCACGCACACCACGCCGCCGTCAGAAACCAAGGTTCCCAGCCCGGCTATTCCGTCGCCACTCAACACCAGCAAGTTCACCGCGGACCCTTGCGCGGCGCTGACAAGTGACCAACTCATTGGTATCGGATTCGCCTCAGCGTCGATCGAGCCTGGGCGAGTTGGCGCGTGCAACATGAAAACCGGCAGGACATCCGGTGTTAGCATCTCCTATCAACCAGAGTACTTCCGAAGCCTCTACTCGCTCTACGGTCGCCATGCTCAAGGCTTTGACACCGGAAATCACTGGGAAGAACTCAGCATCAACAGCTACCCTGCCGTTCTGATCGCGATCGAAGAGAACGTAGGGAGCCATCGCGACAAAGGGCCATTATCGTGTTCCCTGGCGCTGGGCATCGACGACGCCACAATGGTCACCATCCGCACCAACACCTACGAGGACTCCAGTGCCGGGCCGTGGCAGTACGATCCCTGCGGAGCAACGAAGAAAGTTGCAGCCTTCGTCGTCGACAACCTACGCGCATGAATAAGCTAGGTCCCTGAATTCGTCGACTTTACGTTGCGTTGATCGGTTGCGGGATTACTCGCCGGGTGGGTTTCCGGTGGATGAGCGTGGCGAGTTAACGAGGAGGCGTCTCCATCCCGACATCCCGGATTCCACTGGTCCTAACGGCGCCATCGCCATCAAACCGGAGCAGTCACTGCTGTTGCTAGCAACAACGCCAACTATGTCTTACGTAGCCACTGTTGTATTAGGCGGTTGGTCGCAAGTCGATGGCCTGCGACCGCGAGGTCGCAGCGAGATCCCAGCCGCGACCAGGGCCGTGTGCATGGTGGTGTAGGAACACCCGAATCGAGCCGCGAGCTGCCGGATGCTGCTGCCCTTGCCGTACTGCCTGCCCGCCAACGCAGCGGCCCGTGGTGAGAGGACGGAGGACGTCGAGGGCGCTACTCCCGCGGCGGCAAGGTGTCGGCGGATCGTTCGCGACGACAGCCCGGTCTGGTCGACCAGCGTCTCAGCGGACAGTCCTCGCCGATGCCAGTAAGCCAGGATCCTGGTTGTGTCCTCATCCGTTGTTTCCGGTGGGAGCACGACCGGGAAGGCAATCCCGGCCTCCGTCAGCAGCCGGAGCACGGTGTCGTGGCGCCGGCCCAGGACTGCGGCCAGCTCGGCAACAGTTTCCCCGGAACGAAAGCGGGCGGCGATTGCGGTTGCGACTCGCTGACGTTGGCGTCCGCGAAGCGGATGTGGAGGACCGCGCCGCGCTCGAGCTGCGTTGCGGTCGCCAGCCGTCATCCGTTTCTCGCCGATGACCTTGAGGTGGGCTCGCCGACGACTCGCGCAGCATGGAGCACCGATGAGTCGGTGGCCGCATCAGTACTGGTCATGGCGACGTGCATCGCTGACGACCGCGTCGCGCAGGGCCGCGCGGAGTCGACCCGCTTGCAGGGGGTCGAGTACCGCGAGGCTGCCGTGGGGCCCGCGAAGGACAATCTGTCTGTCAACGGTCATTGGGAACTCCGGGTGGGCGGACAGATGATCTCCAGGCTGGCGGACAGTACTTCTCCGGGTGGGTGGACGGCAGTTCTCCGGATGGTCGGCTAGGTCAAGGCGACCACCCCCTTGCCGGCGATGGCCTCGGCGAGACGGTGGCTCTCACCCTTGGTCAGGACCAGGTGCGCGTGGTGCAGCAACCTGTCCACGGTCGCTGTGGCCAAGGTTTTCGGCGTGATCGAATCGAAACCACTGGGATGAATGTTGCTGGTCACCGCGATCGAACGCCGCTCGTAAGCGGCGTCGATGATGCGGTAGAACGCCTCGGCGGCGTCCTGTCCCGCGGGCAGCATCCCGATATCATCAACCACGATCAGATCGCACCGGCAGATCCGGGAGATCGTGCGAGCCACCGACCCGTCGACCTTGGCCTTGCCGACCGCGGCGGTCAGGGTCTCCAGGGTGAACCAGGACACCCGCATGTCGTTCTCGATCGCCGCATGCGCCAACGCCTCCACGAAGTGCGACTTTCCCGTGCCCGAAGGACCCGCGACCGCCAAGTTCTCACGACGCCCAATCCATTCCAATGTGGACAGTGAGTTCTGGGTGGCTTCGGTAATCGAGGACTCTTCCGCGCGCCACGACGAAAAAGTCTTGCCGGTGGGGAAGTTCGCGGTCTTGCGCCGCATCCGCCGGGTCGCGGAGTTGCGGCCGGTGACTTCCTCCCCGAGCAGGACGCGGAGCACCTCGGCGGGATCCCAGCGTTGCGCCCGCGCGGTCGCGAGGACATCGGGTGCGGCTTTGCGCAGGTAGGGCAACCGCATCCGGCGCAGGACACTGTCCAGGTCCTCGGGCAGGGCAGGGGCTGTGGGACTGCTCACTGGCCGAACACCTCCCAGCCGCCGGTGCCTGGTTGCGCGGAGTGGTTCTCATCGGCCACCACCACGTCGCTGGGCGGCCAGGATGCGCTCAGATGGTCCAGGATCGAGACGAGGTCGTCCTCGGCGAACCGGCCCGCGATCGCCGCCAAACCCAGCGCGTCGTCGACCCGGCCCGCCTCCAGGATCGCGGCGAGCTCCACCGCTCGCGCCATCTTGACCCGGATCCGGGTCACTCCGGTCGAGGCGGCTTCGACCAACCACCGGCGCGCTCCCTCACCCAGGGCGAGGAACGCGACCTCTTCGGGGGTGCGGGCCCTGATTTTCGGTGGGCGGGGGAGGTTTCCGCCCGGATGGTACGGGTAGTGCGCGTCGTCGATGCGCGGGGTTCCCGGGGTGGACAGCACGTGCCGGGCGATCTCGGTAAGCCCGGCGGTGGTGTCGCCGACGATGACCAGTTCGTCGCCGGTGACGCGGGCCCAGACCTTGCTGCGCTGGTGCCCGTCGGGGGTGGAGTAGCGCACCGACCCGAATCGGATCGTCTGGTCGTCATCGACCAGGCGTTCCTCACCGAGCGCGATCGCGTGTGGCTCGGTGGGCAGGACGTGCAGGTGCTGGCGTTCGGCGCCCAGCCGGGTGACCGGCGCGGCCCCGGTTTCGCGGTGGGGTCGGGCGTTGACCCGCTCGCACCACTCGAGGCAGGCGTCGGCCAGGTCGGCGAACGAGGAGTAGACCGGCAGCAGGTTCGCCGTGGTGGGCACCAGGTCCGCCTTGGCGATCTTGACGGTATGCTCGGCTCCGCCCTTGGATTCGGGGTCGAACGGCTCACACGTCTCTACTGTGCAGCCGTAGTGCCGACCCGCCGCGACGATCTGAGGGTGGCGGACCGGGACTCCCGCGACTCGGTCCATCGTCACTGTCTTGGGGTTATCGGTCAGTAGATATGTTGGTGCGCCACCGATCCGGCGCAGTGTCGCGTCGACGCAGGACACCAGAGTGCCCAGTGTCTGGTCCCATGCCGGGAGCACGACGCGGAATCTCGACCAGGACAGCCACGCGCAGAACAACTGCGTGCGCCGGCCACCGACCCTCGGGCCTTCGCCCCAGTCGAACTGCATCCACATCCCCGGGTCCGGGGTCCACGGCCGGTATTTCCGGCGGTGCCCGGCGTTCCACGCCGATTTCGCCTCGGCGACCGCGCGCCGGGTCGTGCGGTCGTTGCCGGTGAACCCCATCGCGACCAGCCGCTGGTGCACGACGTCGGCGCGGACCCGGCCCTCGGAGTTCGCCACCAGTTCCTCGATCTTGTCCAGGAACGGGTCGATCCCGCGAGCGCGGCGTGTCGGGGTGAACGGGTCACCTCCGGCGTCGCGGATCGCGACTTAACGGGCCACGGTCTTCTCGTCGACCCCTGCGAGCTGCGCCGCGGAGTGCGCGCAGCGTGTCATATCGAACGCTTCCAGAATGTCCATGATTTTCCTGTCAGACTTGGTCAAGGGACTCCTCCGGCACCAGCGGGTCGGCAACTGTCAGCAACCAGAGCCAACCCCGCCGGAGGGGTCCCTACCTGCATTGATGTCAGGCGTGTCCCGGAGATCTCATGTCCATCAACCCGGAGATTTCATGTCCGCCTACCCGGACCAAACTGTCCGCCCACCCGGACTTTTCCATGTCCGCTGGCACTGTCCACTGGTGAGGGTGACTGCTATAGTGCTGCGGTGCCCGGCCGAATCGCGGCAGCGGACGTTTCGCCACGTCAGTGTCCTGATGGCTCGACTCGACACGGCCATTCCTGGCGGCGTGGACTGCCCGCTGCCGGTCGACGTCGTACGGCGCAGCCAGCCGATCAAGTGTTTCCGCCCGGCGGCGAGCGCCGTGACTCGGCCCGGCATATCGGCACTATCGGGGGCCACGTTCGTCGCTCCGGTGACATGGCCCGGCACAGATTCAAGGCAGCTAGTCTGATTCAAGGCGATTGGGTAGTTCATTCATGCCACCCCTGCTGCGGGCCATTGAACGGTTGTTGATGCCGGGGTGCCGGTTTTTCCCACCGTATGAATGCCACGATCCAGCGGTGAACGCTGGGAATCGCGCAGAGACCCGTGAGGAGAAGAACGCTGGGCCACAGGAGACCGAACACAATGGATGTGACGATGATGCGTGCTTTGGTCTGGCCTTGAAACCATTGCCACGGCATGGAATTCTTCTGGGAGTGGTAGATGTACCATACAGCGACCGGCGCGACAGCACCCCATAAGGCAAAGAATATGACGTCGAAGAGGTCCATACTGTTCCTGCTTTCCGCGAGTAGTGCGACGTGTAGTCAGCTACTTTTCTGAAGGAGGTGCGACTGTGGTTCTCGTATCAGGTTTCGTGGAGTGTCAGTGCGGAGCCGTGACGGCACCGTGGATAGGATTCCAGTGGTGCTGCCACGCCGTTGAGGTTCCGCTGCCCCGGGTGTGGTGACCAGCGACACTCGAGGGCACCTGTCGGCGCGGGAGCTAGAAGTCTGCTCTGGCAAGGTTTTTATCGGCGTGGTCTTCTGCGCACCGCCGTCCGGCGGTCATCATCTGCTTCGGGGAGTCCGGGCGGTGGTGTGTCGGCGGTCCGGACGTGTTCTTGGCGTATTCACGGGCTCTGGTGGTGTGAAGGTGGTTGGTGGATTGTCGACTGCCGTCCATTGGTGCGGTTCTGGTCCTGTCCGGTGCTGGTGGACGAGGAACCCTTGGTCCGTGAGTAGGGTCAGTGCTCGTGACACGGTGGTTTCGTGGGTGGAGTACGTGGTCGCCAGTGTCTTCAGTGGTGGGAGGTCTGTGACGGTGCCGGCGGTGATGTCGGCTGCCAGTGTGGTGGCGATCCCGGCGATGGAGTTCCCTGTTTTTTGTGTCGGCGGAATCCAGCGTTTCCTGTTCGAGTTCGCGGAATTTGTTTTGATCAGGTGGCCGTCGTCGCCGAGCAGGCGCAGCACGGTGTTGATGGTTCGGGGTGAGACGTTGTAGCGTTCGCTGAGGGCGGTGGCGGTGGGGAAGTCGGTGCGCCAGTGTGATTCGGGGTGGGACAGTTCGAGTGTGATGCGGTGGGCTATCAGCTGCACCGAGGTCTGGCCCCGGACACCGGGTGCTGCGTGGGGTGGGAGTGTGACGGTCGGCTGGGGGAAGGGCCCTGGTGGTGCCCAGTAGGCGGTGTTGTCGGGCTCTGGTCTCAGGGGTGGCAGGTCGAACGCGGCGAGGCCGTCCGGGCGCACGACGTCATCAGGTAGGTGCACGGTGAAGACCCAGGCCAGCCACGTCAGTTCGTCGATCCGCAGCCACAGGTCGATGTCGGCGTCGCGCCGCCGCCGGTTGATGCTGTGCATCCGCCACGCGCGGTGGCCTTCACCGATGAGCACCCGTGCAATGTCGGGATCCGCGGAGACGCCGTCCTCGGTGGGAGGGGCCTCAGCGGTCACTGGGTCGCCTGCCGGGGTGTGGTGCGGGCGACGAGGGCGACGACGGCGACGTTGAGGCGACCGCTGTCGTGGGGGGTGGTGCGGCATTCGGTGTGCGGGCCGTTCTGCCACCACAGAAAGCACGGCACAGGACCAGGGGCGTCGTCAGTCAGGTCCGCGGGCACGATGTCGAGCTCGTCTGTCGCTGTCGCGATCTCCGTGGGGGTGAAGGTTCGCCCGGAGCCGAGTGCGCTGTGGCGCATCGTGTCGACGATCCGCTGGGCCGTCGAACCGGAGCCAGGGGTGGGGTTGGTGAGCCAGCTCGACACGACGTAGGACCCGGTCGGTGCGGCGCGGACGTACTCGCGCACGATCGCCGCCGGGTCACCGTAGGCATCGTCGATGTGCGACCAGATCCCCAGCAGCACCCAGCACACGGGTGTGTCGTCGGCGAGGGTTCGGGTGATGTGGGGGTGTGTGAGGACTGTGGGGGGTGTGAAGATGTCGGCGTTGATGACGTGGGCTCCGGTGACGGTGTCCATTTCGGCGCGCAGGGTCGCGAGGATGAGTGGGTCGTGGGCGATGTAGCTGATGGTCGCGTCGGGGTTGGCGCGCAGGATGACGTCGTGCAGGGTTTCTCGGTGGGGGAATCCGGCCCAGCTGATGAGAAAGCGGCTGATCTGGGCGTGTTCGGTGAGGTAGTGGCAGGCGCGGATCAGGAAGTCGCGTTCGTCGGTGAAGATCTGGTCGATGTCGGGGGCGATGGCGCGTAGTTGTTGTCCGAGGTCGTGTTCGATGGCGTAGGCGTCGGTGCCGCCGAGGAAGAGGTCGTAGACGCGGGCTAGTGCGGCGCGGGCGGGGTCGGTGCCCGCCGGGCGCGGTGGTTGATCTGCGGTCTGCATGGACAAGCGCTTTCGTGTGGTCGTGACAGCTGGTCGCGGGGGTGTGGTCAGAGTCGGTGGAGGCCGTCCAGCAGCCTTTTGAACAGGTGCAGGTTCGGTGGTGTGAAGGTGGCTTCGGCGAGTGCGAGGTCGCCGGGCCCGGGCCACGCCACGGGTGCCCGCGGTGGCGTGGTCGTGGTGTCTGCCGAGGGGGGTGTCTGCGCGGCAGGTGTATCGGGGGAGACTGGGTTCATGTCGGTCGGCGGTCATGCGCCCCGTGGGGGCACGGGTTGGTTGCCGGGACGGGTCCCGGTGGCGGCGCGGCGCGGGGAGTGCGATCAGCAGGATGCTGCAGGGCGCGGCCGACCACCGCACCAAGGCTGCTGGCCGATCCCGCAGCGGATGCCGGTCCGGCAGCACGGTCACGCGCGTGGAGGCGTGTTCGACTGTGTAGGCGGTGCAGTCCCAGACTGCACCGGTGGCGGCGCCCTAGCCGTGGGCGGCGTGCTGCAGCGCTAGTCGCACGACCAGCTTGAATCCGCTGACCTGCCGCTGTTTCGGTCACGGTGCACCGCCGCGTCGACTGATGGCGAGGGTTGGGACACGGAAGAGCCGGAGGACATGTCGGGGTGAGCCGCTCCGGCCCCATCGTGAATCCGGGGTGATCACCAGCAGCCTGCGCAGCCAAGCCTGGCGTACCTGGCGTCGGCATGGGTGCCGACGGGGTGTTCCCGCTCGTTCCAGGCGTTGGGGTGGTCGTCCAACGTTGCCAGGTGTGCCAGTGCTCTGTTCACGGCGTTCTCACTTTTCGTATGGATGGTGAACCGGCTCCTGCTCCGGAAGGGAGGTGGTGGAGCAGGAACCGGGGTGTGCGCGCTAGGAGAAGTCGGACCTAGCGGCACTGGCTCGTGTGCGTCTCAGCGCCCTGCTGACTGGACGACCTCGATGGATCCGCGGTTCAGCGGTGATCCGAGCTGGAGGTCGATCTCGCCGTCGGCCGGTCGCAGATCGTGGAAGATCGGCGAGCCTGCTGGGATGTGGATGGAGGAGTCGGTGTTCATGCCACCTCGTCCCTCGTCCTGCGGCGGAGGCGTGAGGCGCGCTTCAGAAAGGTCGGTGGCATCTTGGAGCACGCCGACCAGTTGCTCGCTGAGGCGTAGTAGCCGGGAGGCCGCGGGCAATAGATTTGTGGCGCTCACCTGGCGTGCCTCAGGACTGCTGTCTCACTTCCTCGGCCCTGCGCGCTGCGACCAGGGCGTCTTTCGTCTGCTCTGTCCAGTGCGTTGAGGCGTTGCGGTGGTCACTAGTCTGGGTAGGTCACGTCGGTCTCCGCCCGTGGAGCGCGACCCGTGCGGGGGAACGGGGACTACAACCCTCGCGCGGGTCGCGGACTGCTTGCCTCCAGTTCTCGGGAACCGGGGTCATGCACTGGCAATCGCCGGACAGTCGGAGGTTTCGCCGCGGAAGGGTGGCGTCGTGGTCGACTCGTCGAACAGAGGCTTCATGCCGATACCCGCCCGGGCTGACGTGCGGCCGGATCAGCGCAGAGGGCTCGGTGACCGGCACCTCAGCAGGGCCCCGCTTGAGCGTCCTATTGTCGCGGAGACGCTGGGTTATCCCCACCGCCGCGTTGTCTGCCACGTCCGGCCAGACCGGCTCCGCAGCCTCATCCTCGATCCTGCTCCAAAGATCACCGAGCGACCTCCGATCAGGGGCGGGAACAAGCCCGTGCCTGCTGGGACGGCGCAGCTCAGCGCGCCTATCTGCCCAGCTCAGTAGGTCACCCTTCATCCGCTTCCAGCCCATAAACACAGCGAGGCCGATCAAGCCAGCCACCACACTGAAAGCGTCCCAATGGCCACCCGACGTATTCCCCATGCGATTAAACCCAACGTCGTCGTGTCGTCGTCGTGGGCAGGTAGGGACTCGTAGGAGCCGGGGCCCCTACCTGCCGTTGGCTGGCCGGTGATCACCGACAGCGGTTTGCCAAATGCGCCGTCCACCGGTTGTCACTGAGCCAACATGCGCAGAGTAGTACCGCGCAGACGCGCGATGCAAGCTTACAAAGCGCGCAGAAGCGTGAATCTTGATTGCCCGCTATGCTGCGTGCCATGCCCGCCTCAACACGCGCGACCCGCTACCTCGGCGCGTTCCTCCGCGACATGCGGACCGCCTGCAAGATGCTGACGACCGACGTCGCGACCCACCTTGACCAGAGCGACAGCACGGTCGGCAGGTACGAGCGAGGGGAGCTGCGTCTCACCTGGCCGGTTATCGGCACCCTGGTCACGCTGTACGGCGGCAACGCGGACGAATTGGCTGAAGCGAGGCGACGCTACGACGCAGCCAAGAACGAGCCGAAGCCCGTGAGGCTTCCGGCGAAGACGCTCCCGGCGTTCCGTCGTCTCGTGAATGAGGAGCGCGTGGCCACTGGGGTTCGTACCGTTCAGCCGATCGTTGTCCCTGGGCTTCTCCAGATCGAGGAGTACACCGACGCGCTCGGCGACCAGTTGCACGACCCAAGCTCGCGATCAGTCGGGGCAAGCAGTGTCCGGCAGTCTCGTCAACAGCGTCTCGACCCAAGCGAGGCCCGGCCGCTCCACCTCCACGCGATCTTGGACGAGATCGTCATCACCAGGCGCGTCGGCGGGGTCGCAGTTATGCGCAAGCAGCTTCTCCACATCATCGACTTGATGGGACGGGACAACATCACAGTGCAGATGGTCCCCGCTGAGGCCGGCGCATACGGCCTAACGAACGGTGGCATCTTCATCGTGGACTACGAGGAGCCCGTTGAGCCGTCCGGCGTGTACTTCGAGTACCCCGCAGGGAACGCTTGGGTGGAGAATGAAAAAGACGTACAGCGGTTTGCCAAAATTTTCGATCGCGCCGTACGCGTCGCCTCGAAACCTGACGAGACGGCGGATTTTCTCCACCGACAGATGAGGGTATTAGAGAGCAAATGAGCGGTTACGAAGGTCCGGACCACCTGACCTGGAAGAAGTCCAGCTACTCCGGCGCTGACGCCAACACAACGGAGTGCGTGGAAGTTGCCTTCTTCGGCGATCAGACGTTCGTTCGGGACAGCAAGGACCTAGGCGGCGGCTCGATCCGTTTGCCGAAGGCGGCGTGGGCCAGCCTGATCCGTGTCACGGCAACAGAATCGCACAGCTGACATCTGCGCGGTATACGAGTATCTCGGGCCCCTGGTGCAGTACACGCACCAGGGGCCCGACCAATGTCGCTGGCCATACCGGCCACGCATTCCCGAGTGTGCGGGATGAAACGCTGGGCGTGTCACGTTCCGGCCCGGGCCGCGGACCCATCGAGGGTGCGGTGGGACCTGCGCCGTCGGACCGGACGGCGGCCGGGCCCGCGCACGCCGGATCACGCGCGTTTGCGGAGATGACTTCCACCTTTCCAGTGCACGGTTCTGGGTGCCCGAACCACCCCCGCACGCGCGGGGAAGACGCGACCGACTACCCCGTCCAGATTCGTCGGTACGGGCCACCCCCGCGCGTGCGGAGAAGACCTGTGACATCGGCGTAGCGACGTGGGAGCTGAAGGATCACCCCCCCGCGCGTGCGGGGAAGACTAGGTAAGGGACCCGTAGAACAGGCCGCCGCTGGCACTACCCCCGCCGGTCGCCGGAATGACGTCGTTGGGGGGACCACCCCAGCGCGTGCGGGGAAAACCTGGGGCGCAGGCATCGTAGCGATGCCGCCGGAGCTGCGCCCGCAGGTCACGTCGTCGTCAGTGGGGTGCAGCCCGCGCGGGTCCCATCCGTTCAACCCGGCACCGCAGATCGGCAGCCAGCTGTCCGGGTCGAGCAGGTGGACTGTGCCCGACGGCGCGCGGCCGTGGGCACCGGCGTGCCGTGCCGCCCACGCTGCGAGTGGATCGACCGGTGTTTCGGCCGGGCGGTGATGGGTGAACCGGCGCCGGAATTCCCGCAGTGGCTCGCGCGTCACCGGCAGCGTAAACAACCCCGGCAGGTCACTGGGCTCCATGCCCTCCACGGTCGCAGGGTGCGCCCGGAATGATCTAGCGCCGTTCAGGTCCTTCACCGCCGAGTCAGCAACTTCGTGAACAGTGACGGCCTGCGACGTGGAGGGGCCCTCAGGTTCGGCGCTGTGCAGGGCTGAACGAGAACGAGCTACGGCGTGTCTTTTCCGTTCGCCGTTCAGGTCCCTTCCCCGAAGCCTTCATACCCAGCTGTCGACGTCGCCCCCTTGGCAACGTCGCTGGTGAACGGTCGCCGCCGATCGGGGGGCCGGAGCTCACCTGGCTCGGCGGGTGCGTATGTAGCTGATCCAGTAGTACACCGCGAGTGCCACCCAGCTCGCCTGCATGACCCAGCCGAGCCAGTTGGTGGCCCCGAGCCACAGCAGGTTCACCACTGTGAGAGCGGTCCACAGTACGGCGACGATCAACGCTGTTTTAGGCGGGAGCAGGCTGCCCCGCAGGTTCCATCGCTGTGCGGACACAGGTTTCTCCTCTCTCTTCCTGCATGCGGCTGCCGGGCGCGCCGCGCCCGGCGGGACTCACGAGGTGTGCCGGTGGTGCACGCCGTCGACGAGCAGTCCGCCCAGCCCGCAGCCCACGCCGATGGTGCCGCTCGCCCAGGGAGCGTCCGCGCCGAGCAGGAACGCCACTCCCGTGCACGCCACGTACATCGCCGCGACGAACGCTACCCGCCAGCACCACGTCCCCAGCCGCGTTCTCTTCGATGCGCTCATCACGCCAACCTGCCCACGTCACGAGCCGACGAAACCCCCCGGCTGTCCGAGCGTCGCATCTTCCCGTAGTCGGGTTCCGGAATACGGGGTGAGCAGGTGGTCGAAGTTGTGCTGCGCGTCGATCGTCGAAGGGCCGGGTCGGAACAGCGGGTTCAGTCCGCTGGCGAGGTCCTCCAGACCATTGAGGGCCTTCGCCGCGCGTTCGGCGCCGGGACCGTCGTCTCGCCCGGCGACGGTCCCGGCCTGATCGCGATCGCCGTGGCCGCGGTACTCATCGGCTCGGGCTGGTGGGCGCGCCGGGTGATCCGCAGCGCCGCAGCGTGGGTAAACGCGGTGCTGGAGGAGGAACTACTTGCAGTACAACCCGGATTTCAGTGGACCGCTGAATGTGATTGGAATAGTTCTAATTGTCGTGGGTGTCACGATAGCGGCGATCGGAACTGTGTTCTACCTGCGAAAGCAGAGCAAGTAGTTTTTCGTCGCTGAGCGCCTCGGGTGTGACCTCGAGGCGCGTCGGTGTTTCCACGTCTCACTCGACGTGCTGGCTGATGCCGAGCTGGGTGGGCAGTAAGCGGCAGTGGCCTTCCGTGCCGCGGGTCGAGGCAGACTGCGCCGTCGTTCCGGTTGCCGACCGGGGGTCCGCTGCGCGGTACCGATCCGGGGCTCTTCTCCGCCGGTACCCGGACCGCGGCATCGGCTCGCCCGGCGCCGCGACGGACAGAAGGTTCCGGCCCAGCGGACACCGCCGCCCGCCCCGCGATGACCCGCACCGGCGCGGTCTGCGACGGCATCGCGCGCGACGGCGCCAGCCGGTTGTCGGCGGATCCCATGGGGGCTGCTGATCGCGCTGACCTCATCATCCCCGTCGGGATCGCCGCGGCCGTGGTCATGCGTCAGCTGTTCGAAGGCCGATGAGAAGAAGTCGATGAGCAGACGGTTGTAGCGCTACCGCCCGCTGGTGCGACTGATCGTCTATGAGCATTTCACGAGATTTCTCAGCATGAGCGTGCCGGGTGATGAGCCGATCGGTCCGCTGCGGCTGTCTGAGATGTCCCCGGCCGTGCGAGCGGCCCGGCAGCGGGACTACAGCCGCCGGTTTCCCAGTATCGCCGAGACGCTGTGGCGCGTCCGCGCCGAAAGAGACGAGATCGTCGTGCCCGGTGTTGACGCATCAGCCAGACACTAGGGCGTGTCCCGTGGATCATGGAACGGGGTCTCGGAGCCAGATCCTGATTGAGGCGACATCACTAGTCCCGCGGAACATGTAGTCACGCTTGTCATACCGAGTGGCCACCGCTCGATGGTTCTT
>NZ_JAYMZS010000105.1:0-24117 GCF_035828755.1 Amycolatopsis sp. H20-H5
CCGGCGGGGAGAACCCGCCGCGGCGCAGCAGCAGCACGCACACGCCGAGCACCGCCTCGCGCAGCACTAGCGGCACCACCTGCATCAAGGGCGAGCAGACCGTGTTAGCCGCCGTCGTCCCCAATGAATGAAGCGCTCGAGCGCACCGGAGAAGAAGGGCTCATGAGAAGAGTCGCCGCGTTCCGCCCGCACGTCCTGGTACTGGCCGCCTCGGCCGCGCTGCTCGCCGGTTGCGGTGGCGCGAGCCCGGCACCGGCCGCCGCGCCACCGCCCCAGGCCAAAGCGCAAGCCGCCGCCGGACCCACCACTACGAGCACACCCTGCGGCGAGGTCGCGGGGTCCGGTGGGGCGCAGACGAAGGTCGCGGTCCGCGGCGCGGTCGACTGCGCGCAGGCGAAGTCGCTGCTCACCGACTACTTCGCCAAGCTGACCCCGGCCGAGGCGAACTCCCCGGACGGCCCCGGCCCGATCGCGCTGGGCGAGTGGACCTGCGGCAGCGGCCCCGGCGGCGACCCGGTCACCTCGTGCTCGACCGAGGACGACCGTCAGGTGGACGGCGTCCGCGGCTAGGAAGCCCCGCCGACCGCGCGCACCGCTTGACTGCCCCTGAAGGCCACCTTCACAGCGTTTTACGCTGTGAAGGTGGCCTTCAGGGGCACTTCGGGCGAGCGGGGTCAGGCTTTCAGCTGGGGGAAGTCCTCCTCGCGGAACTCGCCGGGCGCGCGCTCGTCCGGCTTCTCCCGGCCGCGCAGCTCGACCCGGCGGATCTTGCCCGAGATTGTCTTCGGCAGCTCCGCGAACTCGATCCGGCGGATCCGCTTGTACGGCGCCAGGTGCTCCCGGCAGAACGCGAGAATGGCGACGGCGGTGTCCGCGCTCGGCTCGTAGCCGCTCGCCAGCACGACGTACGCCTTCGGCACGGCGAGCCGGATCGGGTCGGGGGCGGGCACCACGGCGGCTTCGGCGACGGCCTCGTGTTCGAGCAGCACGCTCTCCAGCTCGAACGGCGAGATCCGGTAGTCCGAGGCCTTGAACACGTCGTCGGTGCGGCCGACGTAGGTGAGGTAGCCGCGCTCGTCGACCGAACCGACGTCGCCGGTGTGGTAGTAGCCGCCCGAGAACGCCTCCGCCGTGCGCTCGTCGTCGTCGACGTAGCCGGTCATCAGGCCCACCGGGCGCCGCGACAGGTCGAGGCAGATCTCGCCCTCGGTGGCGGGCTCGCCGCTCACCGGGTCGACCAGCACCACGGCGAACCCCGGCAGTGGGCGGCCCATCGAGCCGGGCACCACCTGCTGGCCGGGGGTGTTGGCGATCTGGACGCTGCTCTCGGTCTGGCCGAACCCGTCCCGGATGGTGACGCCCCAGGCCCGCTCGACCCGGTCGATGACCTCCGGGTTGAGCGGCTCGCCCGCGCCGACCACCTTGCGCGGCGGGGTCTTCAGCACCGTGAGGTCGGCCTGGATGAGCATCCGCCACACCGTCGGCGGGGCACAAAAACTGGTGACCCCGCAGCGGTCCATCTGCCCCATCAGCGCGACGGCGTCGAAGCGGGCGTAGTTGTAGAGGAACACCGTGGCCTCGGCGTTCCAGGGCGCGAAGACGTTGCTCCAGGCATGTTTCGCCCAGCCGGGCGAGGAGATGTTCAGGTGGACGTCGCCCGGCTGAAGACCGATCCAGTACATCGTGGACAGGTGACCGATCGGGTACGACACCTGGGTGTGGCCGACCAGTTTCGGCTTGGCCGTGGTGCCCGAGGTGAAGTAGAGCAGCATCGGGTCGGCTGCCGCCGTCGGCCCGTCGGGCGTGAACTCGCCGGGCGCGTCGTAGGCGTCGGCGAACGAATGCCAGCCCGGCACCGGCTCGCCGACGACGATCCGGGTGTAGCCGCCTTCGACGCCGTCGAACTTCGGCGCGTCGGCCGAGCGGATCACGACGTGCTTCGCGGCGCCGCGCTCCACCCGGTCGGTCAGGTCCGCGGGGCCCAGCAGGGTCGACGCCGGGATGATCACCGCGCCCAGCTTGATCGCGGCCAGAATCGTCATCCACAGCTCGCCCTGGTTGCCGAGCATCAGGATCAGCCGGTCGCCGCGGGACACGCCGAGCCCGCACAGCCAGTTGGCGACCTGGTCGGACCGGCGCGCCATCTCGGGGTAGGTCCAGCGGTTCTCCGTGCCGTCCTCTTCGACGATCCACAGCGCGTACCGCTGGGCGTTCGCCGGGTCGCGGGCGATCACGTCGAACCAGTCCAGCGCCCAGTTGAACTCGTCGGGCCGGGGCCAGCTGAAGTCCCGGTACGCGGTCTCGTAGTCCTCGCGATGGGCCTGCAAGTAGTCCCGCGCCGCGCGGAACGCCTGATGGACTTCCGAAGCGCCGTTGCTCACGATCGGTTCTCCTCGTACGTTCGGTCGTTATTCGCCCTTGAACTCCGGTGCCCGCCGCTCCATGAACGCCCGCACGGCCTCGCCGAGGTCCTTGCTCGGTAAAAACGCGGCGTTCCACGCCGAGACGTACCGGAGGCCCTCGGCCACCTGCCGCTCGGTGTTGGTGGCGAGCACGTCCTTCACACCCTGCACCACCAGCGGCGGGTTCGCAGCGATCTCGCCGGCCAGCTCGCGGGCGGCGGCGAGCAGCGTCTCCTGGTCCGGGTAGACGTCGTTGACCAGCCCGATCCTCTCCGCGCGCGCGGCGTCGATGTCCTTGCCGGTCAGCGCGAGCTCACGCAGATGGCCCTCGCCGATGATGGAGGCGAGCCGCTGCAGGCTGCCGAGGTCGGCGACGATCGCGACGCGCACCTCGCGGACGCTGAACTTCGCTTCCGCGCTGGCCAGGCGGATGTCGGCGGCGCTGATGACGTCCAGGCCACCGCCGATGCACCAGCCGGAGACGGCCGCGATGACCGGCTTGCGGGTCTCGGCGATCGAGCTGACGCTCGCCTGCAACGTCCTGACCTCGGTGAGGAAGTCGGTCCGCGGGCCCGCCAAAGCGTCGCCCGCCAGCATCGGCGCCCAGCCGGGCATCATCGCGGGCAGGTCGAGGCCGTAGGAGAAGTGCGCGCCGCTGCCGGTGAGCACGATGGCGCGGACGCGGCTGTCGGCGTCGAGCGCACGGAACACGATCGGCAGCTCGCGCCAGAAGTCCGGGCCCATCGCGTTGCCCTTGGACGGCCCGAGCAGGGTCACCTCGGCCACGTGGCTCTCGATCTCGACCTTCAGCGAGACGAGGTCGGGGAGGCTGTCAGCGGTAGCGGTCATAGGGTCATCCTTACTCATCCGGTTGACACTGTGCCAACGCGGCCGGGAGATGCTTTCCTGAAAGGGACCGCGATCACCCGACAACGATCGCCTAAGGATGGTGGGACATGAGCCACGCCAGCAGCGCCACCGTGATCGAGGACCCGCCGCACCCGCCCGCGGGCCGGTCCTCCCGCCCGATCGAGCTGTCCGGCTCGTTCACCTTCGAGGGCCACCGCCTCGCCTACACCGAGTTCGGCGCCGGCGATCGGGTGGTCGTGCTGTCCCACGGCATCATGATGACCCGGCGGATGCACGCCCCGCTCGCGCGGCGGCTGGCCAGGTCGGGGCTCAGAGTGGTCACGTTCGACCTGCTCGGCCACGGCGACTCCGACCGCCCGACCGAGTCCTGGCGCTATTCGATGCCGGGGTTCGGGGACCAGACGGTCGCCCTGCTCGACCACCTGGAGCTCGAGCGCGCCGTCGTCGGCGGCACCTCGCTCGGCGCGAACGTCGCACTGGAGGTCGCGGTCACCGCGCCGCAGCGCGTGCGGGGCCTGATCGTCGAGATGCCGGTGCTGGACAACGCCATCGTCGCGGGGCTGATCGCCTTCGCCCCGCTCCTGATGGCCGCCCGGTTCCTGCCGGTGACGGTCAAGGGCGTCGCGCTGGCGGCCAACCTGGTGCCGCACGGCAACCAGTGGGTCGACGTCGTGACCGACACGCTTTCCCAGCAGCCCGCGCCGATGGCGGCGCTGCTGCACGGGGTGCTGTTCGGCCGGATCGCGCCACCGAAGGAGGTCCGGCGCCAGATCGCCACGCCCGCGCTGGTGATCGGGCACGAAGGCGACCCGATCCACCCGTTCGGCGACGCCGACAGCCTGGCCGAGGACATGCCGCACGCCGAGTTCCTGCAGGCCCGCAGCCCGGTGGAGCTCCGGTTCGAGCCCCAGCGGCTGACCTCGGCGATCGGCGAGTTCGCCCAACGGTGCTACGAGGAAGGCTGAGCGAGGCCCGCGACCGGGCCGATCACGATCACCGCGGGCGGGCGCACCCCGGCCGCGGCGGCTTCGGCCGCCACGACGTCCAAGGTCGAGCGCAGCACTCGCTGGGTGCGCATGGTGCCGTCCTCGACGATCGCCACCGGGGTCGACGGCGGGCGGCCGCCGGTGAGCAGCGCGGCGGCGAACTGCGGCAGCCGCTCGACGCCCATCATCAGCACGATCGTGCCCCGCATCCGGCCGAGCAGGTCCCAGTCCACCAGTGAGCGCTCGTCGCCGGGCGCGACGTGGCCGGACACCACGACGACCTCGTGCGCGACCCCGCGGTGCGTCACCGGGACGTCGGCGACGGCCGGGACGGCGAACGCGCTGGTGATGCCGGGGACCATGGTGACCGGGATGCCCGCCTCGGCGCACGCGAGCACCTCCTCGAACCCGCGGCCGAACACGTACGGGTCGCCGCCCTTGAGCCGCACGACGAACTTGCCAGCCTTCGCGTGCTCGATGAGCGTGGCGTTGATCACCTCCTGGCTGGCCGCCCGGCCGTACGGGATCTTGGCGGCGTCCACGATCTCGACCTCGGGGGCCAGCTCGTCGAGCAGTTCGCGCGGCGCGAGCCGGTCCACGACGACGACGTCGGCACGGGCCAGCAGCCGCCGCCCGCGCACCGTGATGAGGTCCGGGTCGCCAGGGCCACCGCCGACCAGCGCGACCCCGGGCAGCTCGCCCGCGGGGTGCGGCACCCGGCCGTCTTCGACCACACCGGCCTGCAGACCTTCGAGAATGCTGTCACGCACCGCCGCCGAACGCAGCGGCTCGCCGCCGGAGAGGACCCCGAGCAGCAGCCCGCCGTGGCGTCCGGAAGCCGGGGTCACCGCGCTGCCGAGGTCGCCTTCGTCGGCGCGGACGCAGAACACGCGCGCCCGCTCGGCCTCGGCGCAGACGGCCGCGTTGACCTCGGCGTCGTCCGTGCAGGCCAGCGCGTACCAGGCGTCGGCGAGGTCGCCCTCGGCGTAGCGGCGTTCGTGCCAGACGAGCTCACCGGCATCGGCCATGCCGCTCACCGAAGGGCTGGTGTGCGGGGAGATCAGCTCCACCCGCGCACCGGCCGCGACCAGGCGGGGAAGCCTGCGCTGGGCCACCGTGCCGCCGCCGACCATCACGACACGGCGGCCGGCGAGGTCCAGTCCGGAGAGGTAGTGCGGGTCATCCATGCGCGGGAGTGTATTTCCACCCGGCCCGGCCCGCCCGGACACCCTCGGCGTGCGGCGGGCAGCACCCCGGTGCCGCCCCGTTGTCGTGAGCGGGGGTCGTGGTGACCCCGATGTGGCGTCGGGTGGGTGGGACACAACGCCACATCGGGGCGCGAAACCGGGCTAGCGGCCCGCGTTGGGATAGGGCAGCAGGGCCATCTCGCGGGCGTTCTTGATCGCGGTGGCGACCTGTTTCTGTTGCCGCGGCGTCAATCCGGTGACGCGGCGGGCGCGGATCTTGCCGCGGTCGGAGATGAACTTCCGCAGCAGGTCGACGTTCTTCCAGTCGACCTCGGTGACCTTGCTGGCCCGCAACAGGTTCGTCTTGCGCTTGACGGGCCGGTCCCGCGTCGGCTTGGCCATCCGGCTCACCAGCTCGACTTCGAGACGCCGGGCAGTTCGCCGTTGTGCGCCATCTGCCGCATCCGCACCCGCGACAGCCCGAACTTGCGGAGGTACCCGCGCGGCCGCCCGTCGGCGGTGTCGCGGTTACGCACGCGCGTCGCGCTCGCGTCGCGCGGCATGGCTTGCAACGCCGACACGGCGAGCCCCTTCTCCTCCGGCGTCGAGCCCGGCGAGGCGATGACGGCCTTCAGCTCACGACGTCGTTCGACATAGCGGGCGACGACGACCTTGCGCTGCTCGTTCTTCGCGATCTTCGACTTCTTCGCCATCAGCGCTCCTCCTTGAACTCGACGTGCTTGCGCGCCACCGGGTCGTACTTCCGCAGGACCATCCGGTCCGGGTCGTTGCGGCGGTTCTTCTTCGTGACGTAGGTGTAGCCGGTGCCCGCGGTGGACCGGAGCTTGATGATCGGCCGGACGTCGGTGCTCCTGGCCATCAGAGCTTCACCCCTTTCGTGCGCAGCTCGGCGACGATCACGTCGATCCCGCGCTTGTCGATGGTCTTCATGCCCTTCACCGAGACCCGCAGCCGCACCCAGCGGCCTTCGCTCGGCACGAAGTACCGCTTGTGCTGCAGGTTCGGCTCCCAGCGGCGGGACGTCCGCCGATGCGAGTGCGAGACCTGCTTGCCGTACCCCGGTTTCCGGCCGGTGACCTGACACACGGCTGACACGCGCCCTCCAAGTTGGTGTTGATTGTCATTATCATTTACTGTACACAGCAGTACCCACCCCCGACGACCCACCCGGGTCCGCCCCTGGAGCTTCAGTGACCGAAAACCCGCGCGTGCCCCTAGTCCTCGTGAGCGGACTCGCCCCGGGACCGAACAGCACGCTCGCCGACCTGCTGCGCCAAGACGGGCCCGGCACCGCGGTCGTGCACCACGACCTGCGCCAGATCACCTCGGGGGTGGTCCGCCGCCGCGTCCAGTTCGGCAAGCGGGACCAGCTCACCGCCCTCGAACTCGCCCACGGCTGCGTCTCCTGCACCCTGCGCGAGGACCTCCTCCCACTGCTTCGGCGCCTCGCCCGCGAGCCGGGAGTGAAGCGGATCATCGTCCGGCTCGACGAGGCCATGGAGCCCGAACCGGTCAGCTGGGCGCTGCAGCACGTCCTCGTGGGCGACCGCACGGTCAGCGAGGACGTCGACCTGCGGGCCGTGCTGACCGTGCTCGACTGCGCGACCTGGCTGGCCGACGCGACCGGCGACGAGACCCTGGCCGAGCGCGGTATGCAGGCGAGTCCCGAGGACGAGCGCACGGTCGCGCAGGTCGCGCTCTCGCAGGTCGAGTTCGCCGACCTGCTCGTGCTCGCCGGTACCGCGGGCGACGCCTGGACCGCCGCCAAGGGCGCCGCGGTCCTCGACCGCGTCGCGCCGTCGATCCCCCGCGTCGAACTGTCCATGGTGGACGCTCGGACGGTGCTCGCCGCCGTGCCCGCCGACGCGCGCCGCGGCGAGGTCACCGACATGCACGGCCCGCTCCTGCGCGGACAACCACCGCTGCACCCCGACTGCGGCGTCGCGCTGCTGACGTTCACCTCGCAGCGGCCGTTCCACCCCGAACGCCTGCACGACGCGATCGACGTCCTGCTCGACGGCGTCGTCCGCACCCGCGGCCGCGCCTGGGTCGCCAGCCAGCCCGACATCGGGTTCTGGATCGAGTCGGCGGGCGGCGGCCTGGGCATCGGCCACGCGGGCCCGTGGCTCGCGGCCCCCGACGGCCCGGCCTGGGCCGACGTCTCCCCCGAACGACGGACCATGGCTTCCCTGCGCTGGGACCCCGAATTCGGCGACCGCGCCCAGGAGATCGTCGTCGTCACCGATCAGGCGACCCCCGAAGAGGTCGAAGCCGCGCTCCAGGGCGCGTTGCTGACCGACGAAGAGCTGGCCGCGGGCGCCGAAGTCTGGCTGACCTACCCGGACCCGTTCGGGGAATGGCACGAGGAACCGTGCGACGACACCGAGCTCGACCCCGCCAAACACGATGCGAACGCATCGAACCGAAAGGACGAAAGCCAGTGAAACCGGGCATCCACCCCGCCTACCACCCCGTGGTGTTCAAGGACTCGTCGACCGGCGACGCCTTCCTCACCCGCTCGACGATCCAGTCGTCACAGACCGTCGAGTGGGAGGACGGGAACACCTACCCGCTGGTGACGGTCGACATCAGCTCGGCGTCGCACCCGTTCTGGACCGGCAACCGCCGGATCATGGACACCGCGGGCCAGGTCGAAAAGTTCCACCGCCGTTACGGGCAGCGCAAGACAGGAGGCGCGAAGTAATGGCCGTGCCGAAGCGCAAGATGTCGCGCAGCAACACCCGCGCCCGCCGCTCCCAATGGAAGGCCGCGGTGCCCGACCTCGTCCCGATCAAGATCGACGGCGAGACGAAACTGGTCCCTCGCAAGCTCATCAAGCACTTCCACCGGCTGGGGAAATGACCACTCCGGTCACGGTGCTGTCGGGCTTCCTCGGCGCGGGCAAGACGACGCTGCTCAACCACATCCTCGCCAACCGCGAGGGCCTGCGGGTCGCGGTGATCGTCAACGACATGAGCGAGGTCAACATCGACGCGGCGCTGGTGCGGGACGGGGCCAGCCTGTCCCGCACCGAGGAACGTCTCGTCGAGATGACCAACGGGTGCATCTGCTGCACCCTGCGCGACGACCTGCTCGTAGAGGTCGCCCGGCTCTGCGCGGACGGGCGGTTCGACTACCTGCTCATCGAGTCGAGCGGCATCTCCGAGCCGATGCCGGTGGCCGCGACGTTCTCCTTCGCCCGCGACGACGGCGTCGCACTACTCGACGCCGCGCGTCTCGACACGATGGTGACCGTCGTCGACGCGGTCAACTTCGGCCGCGAGCTGGCGTCTGGGGACTCACTGGTGTCGCGCGAGTTGGACCAGTACTCCGGCGACGAGCGGACCGTCAGCGACCTGCTGATGGACCAGGTCGAGTTCGCGGACGTGCTGCTGCTGAACAAGTCCGACCTCGTCACCCCCGCCGTACTGGACCGCCTCGTGGCGGTGCTGCGACGGCTGAACCCGGCCGCGGACGTCGTCACGGCGGCGCACGGCCGGGTGCCGATGGACCGCGTGCTCGGCACCGGGCGCTACGACGTCGAGCTCGCGCAGGAAGCACCGGGCTGGGTCGCGGAGCTCAACGGCGACCATGTACCCGAGACCGAGGAGTACGGCATCTCCAGCGTCGTGTTCCGCGCCACCCTGGCGTTCGACCCGAGCCGTCTGTGGGACTTCGTGAGCACCCGGCTGGACTCGGGCGAGTTCGGGACGGTGTTGCGCTCCAAGGGGTTCTTCACGCTGTCGTCCCGGCCGGGCGTGACCGGGCTCTGGTCACAGGCGGGCTCGGTCGCGCGGTTCGAGCCCCACGGCGTGGCGGACGCGCCGCGGCAGGAGCTCGTGTTCATCGGCACCGAGCTGGACGGGCCGGGCCTGACGTGCGCGCTCGAGCGGTGCCTGACGTCGGATTCCGGGGCGGTCGCGGACCCTTTCCCGGCTTGGGAGGGTGTGCACGTGCACTGAGGGGTCCCGAAGTGTCATGAAAGGGTCTTTACTGGCAAAAAGTGCCAGTAAAGACCCTTTCATGACACTCGGGGCTCAGTGGTCGTCGTAGTGGCCGTCGTGGGTGGCGTGACGGTGACCGTCGTGCAGGTAGTCCACGTGGTCGCCGTGGGGGACGGCGACGTGGCCGCAGCCCTCGCCGTGCGCGTGCGCGTGATCGTCGTGCGCGGCGTGGCCGGCGGGCTCGCACTCGTCGAAATGACCGTCGTGCGGACGGTGCAGGTGACCTTCGTGGACGTAGTCGACGTGGTCACCGTGCGGCACCGCGACGTGGCCGCAGCCGTCGCCGTGCGCGTGCTGGTGACCGGCGTGCTCGACGTGTGCGCTGGTCATGACCGGTTGTCCTCTCAAGGATGCAGACCGGCGCATACGTCCGGAATGTCCCGGACGCTAACACCGCGTGTGCGCCGCGGCCCGGCCAAAGCGTCCCCCGCCGCGACTTCTCACTCGACCGGGTAGCTAGGCTGAACCGCCGCCGCCGAGGCGGGCACGGGCGCGACGAGTCGGGGGGACCATGGCACGCGAACGGGGCGGGATCTGGATCGCGATCGGGGTCGGCATCCTCTATCCGGCCAGCTTGCTGCTGGGCCGGAAGAAAACCCTCGGGCTGGAACACCTGCCGTCCTCCGGCGGCGCGCTGATCGTGCTGAACCACGTGTCCCATCTGGACGGTCCGCTCGACGCCGTCACCATCAACCGCCAGGGCCGGGTCCCGCGGTTCCTGGTGAAGGCCGGGGTCTGGAAGAACCCGGTGGTCGGCCGGATCCTGACCGGGCTCGGCCAGGTCCCGGTGCACCGCGGCACGACGAAGGCCGCCGACAGCATGAAAGCCGCGGTCGCCGCCCTCGAAGCGGGCCGTACCGTCGTGGTCTACCCCGAGGGCACCATCACCAAGGACCCCGAAGGCTGGCCGATGGCCGCGCGGACCGGCATCGCGCGGATCGCGCTGGCGACCGGCGTGCCGGTCATCCCGGCCGCGCGCTGGGGCACCCGCGAGATCCTCGACCACTACCACAAGACGTTCCGGCCGCTGCCGCGCAAGACCGTCACCACCCGGTTCGGCGAGCCGGTCGATCTGACCGGCTACCGCGGCCGCCCGGTGACCGCCGCGCTGCTGCGGGAAGTCACCGAGCTGTCGATGGACCGGGTGACCGGCCTGCTCGCCGAGATCCGTGACGAGCGGCCGCCCGCCGCGCGGATCCGGCCCGAGGACTCTCAGGAGTAGAGCGCGCCGAGGAACTCCAGCAGCAGCCGTTCCCGCAGCGGCGGCGGCGCGCAGGCGATGAGCGCGTTGATGTGCGCCATGTTCGACGGCACGCCGTGCGGCGCGCCCATCCCGGCCGCCTTGAGCACACCCTGGAACTGCTCGCCGGTCAGCTCGGCCGGGTCCAGCGCGGCGACGTACGCGACCGTCCTCGGATCGATGACGACCGGCCCGTCCCTGCGCGCGGCGACGACCGACTCGGCCAGCGCGTCGATGAACTCCCTCTCGTGGCGCCGGTTCGCCGCGGTGATGGTCAGATGCAGGTTCATCGGGGACGACTCGTGCGCGAACTGCGGCTGGACGTACCAGCCGCGCGCCCGCATCTTGTCCGCGACGGTGAACAGGTCGTAGGCCGTGCTGTCGGTGGTGAACGACAGCAGCGTCGAGACCGGGTCGCCCAGGATCCGCAGCCCGTCGAGCAGCTCGATTCCATGGCGGATCTCGGTGGTCGCGATGTCGGCGTCCCCGGCGAGCTGAACGTAGCCTTTTTCGCCGAGGTGCAGGATCGTCGCCCAGGCCGCCGCGATCGGGCCGCCGGAACGGGTGCTCTGCATCGTCGTGTTCAGCATCGTGTAGCCGGGCCAGTCCGCGCTCGCGAAGTACTGCGGCCGCCGCAAGGCCGCGTTCGCGTGCAGCAGCACGGAAACGCCCTTCGGGCAGTACGCGTACTTGTGTAGGTCGACGGAAATACTGGTCACGCCGGGGACGTCCAGGCCGAACGGCGGCAGCTCGACGCCGTTCAGCACGAAGAACGGCAGCACCCAGCCCCCGATGCAGGCGTCGACGTGCATCCGGACGCCGCGCGCCGCGGCGGCCGCCGCGATCTCGGTGATCGGGTCCAGCACCCCGTGCGCGTACGACGGCGCGCTCGCCACCACGAGCACGGTCGTGTCGTCGATCACCGCGGCGATCGCGGCCGGATCCGCCCGGAATGTCCCCGGGTCCACCGGCACGGACACCTTACGCAGCCCGAAATAGTGGGCGGCCTTGTGGAACGCGGCGTGCGCGGTCGACGGCAGCACGATGCTCGGCGCGGTGATCTCCGGGTGTGCGTCGCGGGCGGCCAGCACGGCGAGCAGGCATGACTCGGTGCCGCCCGAGGTCACCGTGCCCACGGTGTCCTCGTCGCCGCCCAGCAGATCGGCCGTGTAGTGGACCAGCTCGTTCTCCATCTTGCCCAGGCTCGGGAAGGCCGTCGGGTCCAGCGCGTTGGCCGGGGAGAACAGCGCGTGCGCCGCGGCGCCCAGTTTGTCCACTTCGGACAGACCGCTGTCGTAGACGTAGGCGAGGGTGCGGCCGCCGTGGGTCGGCAGGTCGGCCGAGCGCAGCCCGCGGAGCTCGCCGAGGATCAGGTCGGCGGGAATGCCTTCCTCGGGCAGGGTGGTCATGAACGCGGCTCCAGCACCGAACGGCGCAGCAGCGGGATGGCCAGGAAGATCAGCAGCGCGGGCAGCACCGACGAGCCCAGCAGGATCGCGGTGACGGCGGTGTCGGGCTGGTGCACGGTCGAATCGGTGCTGGACACGTAGTTTCCTGCCTGCAGCACCAGGCTGAACAGGCCGGGCCCGACCGCCAGCCCGAGCGTCTCCGACGCGGTCCACACCCCGGCCGCGATCCCCGCCCGCGTCTCCCCGGTGCGCTCTTCCTCGGCGCTGATCAGGTCCGGCAGGATGGCCAGCGGGAACACCGAGATCCCCGCGTAGCCGACGCCGGCGAGCGCGACGAACACCAGCGTCACGGCGAACGGGAAGTCCTTGGCAAGGATCAAGCCGAGCAGGCCGGCCGTGAACGCCACGGTGGCGATCCGGAAGCCGTTCAGCTTGCCCATCCGGGCGCCGAGGCGCGGCCACAGTGGCATCGTCACCAGTGCCGGGCCGACGAAGCCGACGAACAGCGCCGTGCGGTAACTGGGGTCGCCGAGCACATGCCGGGCGAAGTACGGGATGGCCGCCAGCACGGTGCCGATGCCGAGCGCCTGCACGAAGTAGACGCCGAGCAGCCAGCGGAACGGCCGCCACTGCCCGATCGTCCGCATCAGCTCACGGGCGTTCACCGTGTTCGGCCGCAGCGAGCCGACCGGCGCGCCCTTGAGCCCGAAGTACACCGCGAGCGTCGCGGCCAGGATGATCACGCCCATCACGACGCCCATCACCCGGTAGCCCGTGACCCCCGGGATCAGGTCCGTCAGCGCGGGAGCGGCGCCGCCGGAGACGAGGATCGCGACCGCCAGTACGCCGATCCGCACGCTGGTGAGCTTCGTGCGTTCGTCCGCCGAGTCCGTGATCTCGGCCGGGAGCGCGTTGAACGGCACCTGGAAGAAGGCGTACGCGGTGGCGCAGAGGAAGAACGCGATGACGACGTAGGTGGCGTCCAGCCCGGGAGTGCCGAAGCCGGGGTGCGCGAACAGCACGGCGAACAGGATCGCGACGCCGATGCCGCCCCGCAGCAGGAACCGCCGCCTGCTGCCGGTCTTGACGAGGTCGGCGTCGGACAGCCGCCCGGCGATCGGGTTGAACAGCACGTCCCAGGCCTTGGGGACGAACACGATCACCCCGGCCACCGCGGCGGGCACCGCCATCGTGTCGGTGAGGTACGGGAGCAGGAGCAGGCCGGGCACGGTGCCGAACGAGCCGGTGACGAACGAGCCCAGCGAGTAGCGAAATCTCGTCCGGGTTGGCAGCGGCGCCATGGTCCTCCTCGGGTGCGGGCAACCCGGTCAGTATTGGATCTTCGCCACCACCGGGTAGTGATCGGAGGGAATCGTGCCACCGTCGTAATGCACCAGTCGTACCGGGCTGACCACAGCGCGTGGACGACCGCCGCCGAAGACCGCGCCGACGTAGTCGAGACTGTCCCGGTAGGTCGCGGGAACGGACTTCGCGGCGTTCGGATTGGTGGCCGCGTCGAAGGTGTACTCCCCCGCGCCGACCGTGCCCAGCTCTCCGCCGAGGGCGGCTTCGCCCTGCTGGGACTGGGTGCGGCCCAGTGCGTCCCGGCGCTCCTGGCCCGCCCAGTACTCGATGTTCAGGTCCCCAGCGACCACCACCGGCTCGGCCGGGGCGGCGTACTTCGCGACCAGCCCGTGGATCTCGCCGAGCTGCGCCATCCGGACCTGGTGCGCCTTCGGCAGCGTGTCCGGCGCTTCGTCGGCTTGCAGGTGCGTGCCCGCGATCCAGACCGGACGGCCGTCCACCCGCAGCCGCAGCAGGGCCGCGCCCTTGTTCGACAGGTAGTCGGCCGTGCCCTGGTAGGAGTTCCGGAACACCAGCTGGTGTTTCTCGGTCACCGGCCACCGGCTCAGCACGGTCACGCCGCCGTTGACCACGATCGGCGAGTTCGAGCAGTTGCCGTCCACCGTGGTCCAGCCCGGCGAGGTGCCGCAGTACTGCCCGACCAGCGGGGTCTGGAACGGGAACACGCCGACGAGCCGGGCGCGCAGGTCCTCTGCCTGCGCGCTGAACGCCTCGTCGAGCACGACGACGTCCGCGCCCGCCTCCCGGATCACCGCTTCCGCGGCCTGCGCGCGAGCCTGCTTGTCGGAGGTGTTCGGGTTCGCGATCCACGGCAGCTGCCAGATGTTGAACGACAGGACCTTGAGTGTGGTCGTGCCCGCCCCCAGCGCCGGTGCGGCGAGAGCGGTGGACAACGCCGCCAGCAGGGCGACGAAGGTGAGGATTCTGCGCACGGAACCGCCCTTTCGTGTTCACGAGACCACGAACGCGCGCGAGCTGCCGCTGAAGGCGGTGATCGCGCCGGTGAGGCCGTTCTTCCAGTCTCCGAAGTGGACCACCCGGTACTTGCCGATCGGGGTGTTCACGGGGATGTCCCAGGTAACCGGCTCACCGGCATGGGCGCTCCTCCCGCAATAGAACATGAACTGCTTTCATATTCAATGCTGACGGACGCTACGTGATCGTCCTCACCCCCGCAACCGGCGGCCGGAATCGGCCGGACGGAGACCTAGGGTGATCACCATGGACGCCGACCTGACCCTCGCCACCCGCAACGCCGCGGCCTTCTGGACCGCACTCGCCACGTCCCGCGGCCACAGCGTGCTGGAACGGCCCGGTTTCCTCGCGGTGGAGGGAGCACCGATCGGCCTGCGCGCCATGCTGCTCACCGCGAACCCGTCGCCCGGCGACCTGGCCGAACTGACGGGGCTCGCCCGCGGTCGCGCGGACCGCAAAGTGGTCGTCGAGGACTCCTTCAGCACGGTCGACGTGGCCGGGCTCGGCTTCTCGCCGCGTCAGCTGCCGGTCATGGTCCGCAAGCCGGGACCCGCCCCCGCGTCGCCCTCACCACCCGACGTGTTCCGGGTGACGGACCGGGACCAGCTCGCGATCGCCGAGCGGATCATCATGGACGGGTTCACGCTGGCCGCCTTCCAGCCTTACCAGCCGGGCCGGGCGTTCCCGGACGGCCTGCTGGAGCACGCGGGCGCGGACCTGTTCGTCCTCACCCGCGAGGGTGTCCCCGCCGGGGCGTGCGTGACGTTCTTCGACGGCACCGCGGGCGGGGCGTACTGGGTGACCACGCTGCCCGAGCACCGCTCACACGGGGTCGGCCGGGCGCTGACGCACGCGGTGCTCGACCATTTCGCGGACGTCCCGGTCACCCTGTCGGCGTCGAAACCCGGCAAGCCGCTCTACGACTCCCTGGGTTTCGACACGCTCAACCTGGCGAACTGGTGGACGCCCACCGCCTGAACGTCAACTCGGCGGGCGGTGCCGTTCATAGTGGCGGCGGGCCTTTTCGCGGTTGCCGCAAGCCGCCATGGAGCACCAGCGGGCGCGGTTCGCCCGGCTGCGATCGAGCAGGAACAACCGGCACTCGTCGTTCTCGCACGGGCGCAGCCGCCCCGGCAGCCGCTCCTCCGCTTCGGCGAACGCGAGCACCATCTCGACGGCGAGCCGGGAGTCGCGGTCGCCGACCAGCACCCAGTTCAGGCCGTCCTCGGTGATCTCGGGCTTCCGGTGGACGCCTTCCAGCAGCGGCCCGAGCGCTGAGCGGGGCTGTTCGCGGCGGACGACCGCCTGCAGCAGGTCCCGGGCGCGCCGCACCCGTTCGAGCTCGGCGGGCGTGCCGGTGCCGCCGTGCTCCGTCATCCATCGCCTGCCCCGAGCCGGTTCGGCGAGCTCGTCGTGGGCGGCGCCGTCGAGCACCGAGCTGGTGTTGAGCAGCGCCAGCAACCCGTCCATGAACCCCACCTTCCATCCTAACCTCATTGAGTCTTTTGACAGGTTAGCAAACCTGTGCTTTGCTCATCGCAGACTAACCAGACCAAGCATTCAAAGGGGTTAGGCATGATCTCGGTACACCACCGGACCGCCACCGTCGCCGGGCGAACGGTCTTCTATCGCGAAGCCGGGCCCGCGCAGGCCCCGACCATCGTGCTGCTGCACGGTTTTCCCACCAGCTCGCACATGTTCCGCGAGCTGATCCCCGCGCTGGCCGACCGTTACCACGTCCTCGCACCGGACATGGTGGGCTTCGGCCGCTCCGACGCGCCCGCGGCCGACGAGTTCGACTACAGCTTCGACTCACTGGCCGCCGTCACCCGGGAACTGCTCGACCAGCTCGACGTCACGCGGTTCGCGCTCTACGTCCAGGACTACGGCGCACCGATCGGGTGGCGCCTCGCGCTGCACCACCCCGACCGGGTGACGGCGATCGTCACGCAGAACGGGAACGGCTACACCGACGGGTTCGTCGACGCGTTCTGGACTGACGTGTGGGCCTACGCGACGAACCCGGGCCCGAAGACGGAAGGCGCCGTGCGGTTCGCGCTGAGCCTGGAGGCCATCCGGTGGCAGTACGTCCACGGCGTGCCCGACCCGAGCCTGGTCAGCCCGGACAGCTGGCACCACGACCACGCGCTCGTCAGCCGCGAAGGCAACGACGAGGTGCAGCTCACGCTCTTCCGCGACTACCCGGGCAACGTCGAGCTCTACCCGAAACTGCAGGAGTACTTCCGCACGAGCCAGGTGCCGCTGCTCGCGGTGTGGGGCCGCAACGACGAGATCTTCGGGCCCGCCGGGGCCCGCGCTTTCGCGCGCGACCTGCCCGACGCCGAGGTCCACCTGCTCGACGGCGGGCACTTCCTGCTCGAAAGCGAGCTCGACGCCGTGACCGGCTACCTGCGCGGCTTCCTCGGCAGGGTGCTGGGCTGAGCGCTCACCGCGCGCATCAGGAGAGGACCTCGGCGACCTTGGTGAGGGTGGCGGCGTCGCCGCGCAGCAGCAGCGAGGTCGCCACCGTCTCCTCCCACGCCGCGAGCTCGTCCCGGACCTTCGCCGCCGGGCCGATCAGGGAGGTGTCCTCGACCAGCGACGTCGGGATCGCGGCCACCGCCTCGCTCTTGCGCCCGGCAAGGTACAGCTCCTGCACCTTCGTCACGACGTCCTCGTAACCGAGGCGGGCGAAGACGTCGAGGTGGAAGTTGGCGCTCTTCGCGCCCATCCCGCCGATGTACAACGCGAGCGACGGCTTGATCCAGCTCGCGGCCTCCTCGACGTCCTCGTGCACGATCACCGGCACCGAGGTCGGCACCTCGAACTCGGCGAGGGTGCGCCGCGCGCCGGGCCGGGAAAAACCCTCCTGCAGCGCGGCGCGGTAGAACGCGTCGCTCTTGGGAGAGAAGAAAAGCGGCAACCAGCCGTCACAGATCTCGGCGGCGAGCGCGACGTTCTTCGGCCCCTCGGCGGCGAGGTGGATCGGGATGTCCTCGCGCAGCGGGTGGACCGTCGACTTCAGCGGCTTGCCGAGCCCGGCGCCGCCCTGCAGGGGCAGCTGGAAGAAGTCACCCGCAAGGGTGACCGGCGCCTGGCGCGCGAACACCTGCCGCACGATGTCGACGTACTCACGGGTCCGCGCCAGTGGCCGCGGATAGGGCTGGCCGTACCAGCCCTCGACGACCTGCGGGCCGGACGCGCCGAGCCCGAGCACGAACCGGCCGCCGGAAAGGTGGTCCAGGGTCAGCGCGCTCATCGCGGTGGCGGCCGGGGTGCGCGCGGCCATCTGCACGATGTTCGTGCCCAGCCTGATCCGGCTGGTCGAGGCGCCCCACCAGGCCAGCGGGGTGAACGCGTCCGAGCCGTACGCCTCGGCCGTCCACACCGAGTCGAACCCGAGCTCCTCCGCGCGCACGACCGCTTCCAGTGCGCCCGGCGTCGGCCCCGAACCCCAGTACCCGAGATGGAATCCCAGTTTCACTGCTTCTCCCTGGATCAGACCTGCGGCGAATAGTGGTGCGGTTTCCCGCGTTCGGCCAGTGGTGGCAGGTTCCGCGCCGGAGTCTCCACCGGCGCACCCGGCATCCCGCGTTCCCGGCGCCAGCCCGCGCGGGCCCTCGGATGGTAGCGACGATCGTGCGGGACGAGCTTGCACACCAGGTTGATCGCACGACCGGCCAGCCGGTGCCATCGCGCGTCGCGAGCGGTCCAGCCGTAGCCGAGCCGCTCCCGGATGACGGGCTCGTACATCCCGACGGTCAGCCAGCCGAAGCCCCGCGCGACCAGTACCCGCGCCCGGTTCCAGGCGAAGTCCGGCAGCCACGGCATGAACGGCGGCTTCGCGAGTTCGCCGAGGTCCAGCACGTCCCTGGTCGCCTTGTTGTCCTCCAGCACGTCGGCGCACATGTGCCGCCAGTAGACCTGGAACTCCGCCCAGCTCCCGGGCACCGGGCGCAGGCTCATGTCGTAGAGCCGGTACCACTGGACGTGCTCGTCGAACAGCTGCCGCTTCTGCGCTTCGGTGACGCCGCCCATGAAGTGCTCGGCGATGAGGATCACGCTCATGAAGAACGTCGAGTGCGCCCAGTAGTAGGTCTCCGGATCGAGCGCGTGGTAGCGGCGGCCCTGGGCGTCGACACCCTTGATCCGGTCGTGGTACCCACGCACCCGCAACGCCGTCTCGTGCGCCCGCGGGCCGTCGTAGACGACTCCCCCGATCGGGTACAGCGAACGGAACAGGCGCTCCCAGCGCTCCGCGAAGAACCGGGAGTGCTGTTCGACCCCGGCGCCGAGCCCGGGATGCATGTTCTGCATCGACCCGGCCCACAGCCCGATCAGCAGGCCGCGCCAGTCCCCGAAGTACTTCCAGGTCAGCGAGTCGGGTCCCAACGGCTCCGGCATACCGGGCTCCTCACCGAGCTGGTTAACTGACCACATACGTTGTCAGGCGTAGAATTGACAACGCCCGTAGTCAAGAAAGGGGGCGGCCATGCCGAGCCGGACGTGGGCGGGCACGACGCTGGACGACCGCAAGGCCGCCCGGCGCGCGCAGCTCGTCGCGGCGGGCTTGGACCTGCTCGGCACGGAGGGCAGCGCGGCGGTCAGCGTGCGGGCGGTGTGCCGGGCGGCCAAACTCACCGAGCGGTACTTCTACGAGAGTTTCACCGACCGCGAAGAGCTGGTCGTCGCGGTGTATGCCCAGGTCGGCGCACAAGCGCGGCAGGCGCTCCTGGACGCCGTCGGCACCGCGGCCGAACCCGCGCACCGCGCTCGCGCCGCGGTCACCGCGTTCGTCGAGCTGATGGTCGACGACCCGCGCCAGGGCCGGGTTCTGCTGCTCGCCCCGATGACCGACCCCGCGCTCACCCGCCGGGGCATCGAGCTGCTGCCCGCGTTTGCCGCGCTGGTCGTCGGCCAGCTCTCGCACGGCGACGAGACCGACCGGCAACTCACCGCGATCGGCCTGGTCGGCGCGCTGAGCAACGTGTTCATCGCCTATCTCGACGGCTCGCTCAAGGTGTCGAGGGACCGCCTGATCGCGCATTGCGTCCGGCTGGTGCTGGGTGCGGACGTCCCTCACGACTGAGCCTTCTCGGCCACCAGTTTCAGCGCGATGTCGATGATCATGTCCTCCTGGCCGCCCACGTACTTCGCCTCGCCGACCCAGTACAGGATCTCGTGCGCGGGCACGCCGTAGCGCCGCGCGGCCCGTTCGGCGTGCAGCAGGAAACTGGAGTAGACCCCGGCGAAACCCTGCACGATCGACGAGCGGTCCATCACCGGGAGCCGCGTGATGTAGGGTTTCACGACCTCCTCCGCGGCGGCCATCAGCACGTCCTTGTCGACGCCGGTGACCACGCCGAGCCGCTCGAAGGTCGCGGCCAGCACCTCCGTCGGCGAGTTCCCCGCGCCCGCGCCGAGCGCGACGAGCGAGCCGTCGATCTGCCGGGCGCCCGCCCGGTACGCGAGCACCGAGTTGGCCACACCGAAGCTCAGATTCTGGTGTCCGTGATAGCCGACCTGGGCGTCCGCGCCGACTTCCGCGACCAGCGCCGCGACCCGGTCGGCGGCCTCCTCGAGGATCAGCGCCCCCGCGGAATCGACGACGTAGACGCACTGGCAGCCCGCGTCGACCATGATCCGGCCCTGCTTCGCCAGCGCCTCGGGCGCCGACATGTGCGCGAGCATCAGGAAGCCGACCGTCTCCAGGCCGAGATCACGCGCCGCGCCGAAATGCTGGACGGAGACGTCCGCCTCGGTGCAGTGGGTGGCGATCCGGACGGCGCCCGCGCCGAGGTCCGCCGCCGCCACCAGGTCGGTGACCGTGCCCAGGCCCGGCAGCAGGAGCACGGCGATCTTCGCGCGTCGTGCCTCGTCGGCCGCCGCCGCGATCAGGTCGCGCTCGTCGACCAGCGAGAAGCCGTAGTTGAAGGTGGAGCCGCCGAGCCCGTCGCCGTGGCTCACCTCGATCAGCGAAACACCGGCGTCGTCCAGCGCGCGGACGGTGTCGCGCACGTTGCGCTCGGTGAACCGGTGGGCCATCGCGTGGCTGCCGTCGCGCAGGGTCGTGTCGACCAGCCGGACCTCACGATCGACGTCATCCCAGCTCACCCCGTCACCGCCCCGGCCGCGAGCAGGTCACCGGCGCGGGCCGCGGCGGCGGTCATGATGTCGAGGTTCCCGGCGTAGGCGGGCAGGTAGTCGCCGTTGCCCGCGACCTCCAGGAACACCGCCACCCGCGCGCGCCCGCCCCACCCGGGCCGGGGCTCGTCGTACTGGGGGTCGGCGGTGAGGCGGTAGCCGGGCACGTAGGTCCGGACCTCGGCGGCCATCCGGTGGATCGAGGCGGACACCGCGTCGAAGTCCGCGTCGGGGGCCACGGCGCAGAACACGGTGTCGCGCATGATCATCGGCGGCTCGACGGGGTTGATGATGATGACCGCCTTGCCCCGCGCCGCCCCGCCGACGAGCTCGATCCCGCGCGCGGTCGTCTCGGTGAACTCGTCGATGTTGGCCCGCGTGCCCGGCCCCGCCGAACGGGACGACACGGACGCGACGATCTCGGCGTAGGACACCGGGGTCACCCTGGCGATGGCGTGGACGATCGGGATGGTCGCCTGGCCGCCACAGGTGATCAGGTTGACGTTCGGCGCCCCCAGTACACCGGCGCCGACGGCCGGGCAGACGAACGGGCCCACCGCCGCCGGGGTCAGGTCGACCGCGCGGATGCCCGCCGCCGCGTACCGGGGCGCGTTCGCGCGGTGCGTCTTCGCCGAGGTCGCCTCGAACACCAGTTCCGGGAGCTCGTCGCGCGCCAGCAACCAGTCGACGCCGCCCGAAGACGCCTCGAGCCCGAGCGCCGCGGCGCGGGCCAGGCCGTCGGACCCCGGATCGACGCCGACCATGTACCGCACCTCGACGTGCTCGCTGCGGCGGAGTTTGGCGAGCAGGTCCGTGCCGATGTTGCCGGGGCCGACGATCGCGGCCACCGCCTTCTTCCGGGAGGGCATGGCTACTGACAGTCCTCGCCGGGAGGGGGACACTCAACCCATGCGTACCACTGGGCGGAACGATCAGGGTGATCAGGACGGGCTCACCGCCACCCGGCTCACCGCCTTGCTCTCGGCGTTCCGGCCAGGGGACGACGCGCTGGGCGTGTCCGAACTCGCCCGGCGCACCGGCCTGGCGAAGTCGACCGTCCACCGGCTCTCCGCCCATTTGGTCGGCACCGGCCTGTTCGAGCGGCACGGCACCGGCCTGCGGCTCGGGCTGAAGCTGTTCGAGATCGGCCAGCTCGCCGCCGGCCGCCGTGGCCTGGTCGAGGCCGCGCGGCCGTACCTGGCGGACCTTCGCGAGGCCACGCGCAACACCGTGCACCTCGCGGTCCTCGAAGGCACCGAGGTGGTGTACCTCGACATCCTGCGCGGACCGGACGCGCCGCTGCTGCCGTCGCGCGTCGGCGGGCGTTTTCCCGCGCACGCCACCGGCGTGGGCAAGGCGATCAACGCCCATTCGCCGGAATCTGTTGTCGCACAAGTGATCAACAACGGCCTCGCGCGAGTGAGCGCGCGGACGATCACCGCGCCGGGACTGCTGCGCAGGCAGCTGGCCAAGATCCGGGCCGACGGGATCGCCTTCGAGCGCGAGGAATCCGGTGTCGGCGTGGTCTGCGCGGCGAGCCCGCTGCTCGACGCCACGGGCGCCGTCGTGGCCGCGCTCTCGATTTCCGGCTGGGCCAACCGGATGCACACCAGCCGGGTCGCGCCCGCGGTCAGGACCGCGGCGCTGACCCTGTCGCGGACCCTGTGAGAAATCTTTCCACCGCAACGCTTTTCGTCGCGATAGGCCGTCCGGATGACACGCTTACCTCCGGCGGGCGCGCCGACTACGCTCGCCGGATGGCCCAGCAGAGCTGGGGGGTCGCACTCCCGGGCCGGTCCCCCGCCACCCCGCTCAGCCGCCACGAAGCGCGGGCGGCGGCGACACACCGGCTGCTGTCGCTCGACGTCATGCTCGCACTACTCGCCCTCACCGGCGGGCTGCGGCTGCTGCGACTGATGAACCGGTCCCCCACCCTGAACTCCGAAGCCGCCACGGTGGCGCACACCTACGCCGTCGGGCACTTCACCTCCTTCACCGACACCGGCGGGGTGGCCGCCAGCCCGTTCGGCTGGCTCCAGCTCGCCGGGTACACGCTGGTCTCGCGCGCCTTCGACCGGGAGACGACCGCCATGTCCGCCGTCCGCGAGGCGATGGTGGTCGCGGCGGTGCTCAGCGCGGTCCTGCTCTGGCTGCTGGCGCGGCGGCTCGCGCTGCCCCGCTGGGCCGCGACGGTGGCGGTGCTGCTGACGGCGGTCTCCCCGTTCGCGATCGGCCTGCAGCACGTGGTCGTCGTCGAGCAGGTCGCGGCGGTGTGGGTACTCGCCGGTCTGGTGCTGATCCGCACCCCGGCGGCCCGCGCACGGCCGTGGCACGACGTCATCGCGGCGCTGTGCCTGCTCGCCGCGATCCTGACTTCGCCGCTCGCGCTGGCCTTCCTGCCAGCCGCCGGCTGGCTGCTCTGGCGCGACCGCGCGCCCGCGCGCGCCGGGCTCGCCGCGGTGGTGCTGACGCTGGGCCTCGGGCTGGCGTTCGGCCCCGGCGGCCAGGTACTGCGACCCGGGCTGAGCTGGGCGAACGCGGACGGGCCCCTCGGCTGGCTCGCCCTCGACCCGGCGCTGCTCGTGCTCTCGGCCGTCGCGCTGGTCGCGGGCCTGTTCGTCACCACGCTACGGCCGCTGGCGGTCAGCGGCCTCCTGCTGGCCGCCGCCCTGTGCTGGCCGGGCGCGCCGAGCGCCGGGCTGTTCGTGCTCCTGCTGCCGGTGCCGCCCCTGCTCGTCGCCGGGATCGCGCACACCGTCGCGACCCGCCTGCCCCGGCCGGGGCAGCACAGCGCGGGCATGCGGCGCCCGGTCCTGATCACGGCGTTGTGCCTGGTGCTGACCGCCGCGATCGGGGTGAGCTGGGTGCAGGGGTTCGACCGGCTGGGGTTGTCGGGCCGGACCGGTGAGCCGCTGCTGCAAGCTCGAAACTGGTTGCGGGACAACGCTTCCGGCTCCACCCTGCTCGTCGACGACGCGGCGTGGGCCGAGCTGGCCGCGGGCGGCTGGCCCACCGGCGCGCTGGTTTCCCCCACGGCGTGCCGGACGGCCTGCCCGGCCGCCGACTGGTCGGTGTCCACCGGCGCGATGACCGGGGCCCGGCACCGGTTCGCCGCGCTGGACGGCGAACTCTCCGAGGTCACCGACATCGCGGTGTTCGGCGAGGGCGCGGACCGGGTGACCGTCGCGCGACTCGACGTCCAGCCCACCCCGCCGGAAAACGCCACCTGGGCGCACGCCGGGACGGCGCTGGCCTCGTCGGCGGCCCTCACCAGCGACGGCGGCACCGCCGAACTGCTGCGGCAGGGCAAGGTCGACCCGCGGCTGCTCGGCACCATCGCCGCACTGCTCGCCCTGCACCCCGTGCGGATCGCCGCGTTCCCCGCCGTCGACGGGGAGGACGCCGCCGGTCAGCCGCGTCGCCGGGTGCTCATCTCCGGGGACGACAACGGCACCGCCGAGTTCTTCGGCGGCCAGCGGGACGTGTTCCGCCCGGACGCGGTTTCCCGCACCTC
>NZ_JAYMZS010000105.1:24127-32311 GCF_035828755.1 Amycolatopsis sp. H20-H5
CGTGACGTACCCGCCGCTTCCCCCGGCCGGGCTGCTCAGCCCGTTCACCTGATCCGACTCCCACCGGAAGGTCCCCCCGATGCGCACCACACCGCGAAGACGCCACGTGCTGCTGAGATCCGCCGGCCTCGCGGGCGCCGCCGCCCTGCTGCTCGGCACCGCCCCGGCGACCGCCGCCGAAGCGCCCGGCTCCGGGGTCGGCTGGATCCGCGTCGGTCACCTCTCGCCCCAGGTGCCGCCGGTCGACATCTACTTCGCCCCGTTCGGCAAGCCCGAGAAGGTGGTCATCCGCAAAGCCGGGTACGGCTCGGTGACCGGGTACTCGTCGGTGGATCCCGGCGCGTACACCCTGTCGATGCGGCCGGTCGACGCCGCGCCCACCTCGCCGCCCGCGCTGACCGCGACCATCACGGTCGACGACGCCCACGCCTATTCGCTGCTGGTGTTCGCGGATGGGCCCGACGGCACGCTGAACGGCGACTTCGTCAACGACGACCTCACGGCCCCGGCCGCGGGCAACGGCCGGGTGCGCGTCGTGCAGGGCTCGGCGTCGTACGCCCCGGTGAGCGTCACCGGTCCTGGCGACAAGGTCGTCGCGGACGGCGCCGCCTACGGGATCACGACGCCATACGGCGAACTCCCGCAGGGTCGCTGGCCACTGAAGCTGGTCGGGGGCGGCACGAGCGGCTCCGCCACGGTCGACGTCAAGGCGGGCTCGTCGACCACCCTGCTGGTCACCGAAGGCGCCGACAGTTTGACGGCCGTGCCGATCGCCGACGGCGCCGCGCTGCCCGACGCACCCAAACTCGGCGTGGAGACCGGGGGCGGCGGCACCGCGATCCAGCCGGGCCGGGACTTCGCGGGGCCTTGGGCCGCGGGCGGAATCCTCGCCGCGCTGGTCGCGCTCGCGGCCTGGCCGAAGCTGCGGCGCCGGGTCGCCCGTGCGCGGTGAACGGGCACTGATCGGCCTGCTGCTGCTCACCCTCGCCGCTTGTGCGCCCGCACCCGCGGCGCCGCAGCCTGCCGCCGTCCCCACCCCACCGGTCAGTTCGGGACCGTCGGGGCCGTCGGGGCCACTGCCCTTGCCGCCTGCCGCCGACGTCCGGCCGGTGAGCCTGACGATCCCGGCGCTCGGCATCGACCAGCCCGCGCTCGTCCCGCTCACCCTGGGCCCGGACCGGCAACTGCTGGCGCCGGACCGGTTCGAGGACATCGGCTGGTACTCCGGCGGGCCGGTGCCCGGCGACCCCGGCCCCGCCGTGATCGCCGCGCACGTCGACTCGCGGGCCGGACCGGCCCCGTTCTTCCGGCTGAAGGAGCTGCGCTCCGGTGACGAGGTCCGCGTCCGGCGTTCGGACGGGCGGGAAGTCACCTTCGCGGTCGACTCCGTGCAGCGCTACCCGAAAGACGCGTTCCCCACCGCGCAGGTCTACGGCGCCGCGCCGGGCAGCGCGCTACGGCTGATCACCTGCGGCGGCAGCTTCGACGCGGCCAAACGGTCCTATCGGGACAATATCGTCGTGTTCGCCTCCACCCGGTGGAGCTGACCAAGCCTACAAGGCCGAGACGTTCCGTTCCGGATGCGACTGCGGGCGCAGCAGGGGAACGTCCGCGAGCAGGCCGCGCCGAGCCAGCTCGGGCCGGACCCCCTCGCCGAACCAGTAGGCCTCCTCCAGATGCGGGTACCCCGACAGGACGAACTCCTCGACCCCGTGCGAGTGGTACTCCTCGATCAGGTCCGCGACCTCGGCGTGGCTGCCGACCAGCGCCGTCCCCGCGCCGCCCCGCACCAGGCCGACCCCGGCCCACAGGTTCGGATGGATCTCCAGTCCGCGCACCCCGGCGTCGATCTTCCCGCCGTGCAGCGCGACCATCCGCTGCTGCCCGACGGACTCGCTCGCCGCGAGTTGCTGCTGCGCCTTCGCGACCTGCTCGGGACTCAGCGCGTCGAGCAGCTTCTGCGCCTCGCCCCAGGCCTCGGCCGAAGTGTCGCGCGAGATCGTGTGGACCCGGACGCCGAAGCGCACGGTCCGCCCCTGTGCCTCGGCCAGCTCCCTCACCTTGCCGATCTTCTCGGCCACCTGCGCTGGCGGCTCGCCCCAGGTCAGGTAGACGTCGGCGTGCCGCGCGGCCACCGGCAGCGCGGCGGCCGAGGAACCGCCGAAGTACACCGGTGGCAGCGGATTCGGCGGCGCGAGCGTGGTCGCCCCCTCCACCCGCAGGTGCTCGCCCGCGAAGTCGAACGGCTTGCCGGACCAGACGCCGCGCACGATCGAGAGGAACTCGTCCGTGCGCGCGTAGCGTTCGTCGTGCTCGTGCCAGTCCCCGAACCGGCGCTGTTCGACGGCGTCGCCGCCGGTGACGATGTTGAGCAGCACGCGTCCCCCGGACAGGCGCTGGAACGTCCCGGCCATCTGCGCGGCCAGCGTCGGCGAGATCACGCCGGGGCGGAACGCGACCAGGAATTTGAGCCGCCGCGTCTCGCGGATCAGCGCCGCGGTGGTCAGCCACGCGTCCTCGCACCAGGTGCCGGTCGGGGTCAGCACCCCCTCGAAACCCTGCTGCTCGGCCGCCCGCGCCACCTGCGCGAGGTAGTCGAGATCGGGGGCGCGCTGCGCGGTCGGACCGGCGGACTTGTTGGCGTGGAAGCGTTCCACGATCGTCCGGCCGTCTCCGGTGGTCGGCAGGAACCAGTGCGGTTTGACGCTCACGAAGCGTTCCTCGCCTTCTCGAGGTCGGGGCCGTATCGGCGGTCGGCGAACTGGGCGAAGTCGACCTTGCCCGGCAAGGTCTTGTCCTGGCTGAACGCGTCGGCCAGCTGCTGTTCGGACTGGACGACCTTGTCGTCGAGCGTGGTCGGCAGGTCGCGGCCCGCGTCGACCGCCTTCTGCGCGACGTCGAGCTTGAGCCCGGTTTCGGCGGCCCAGGCCTTCGCCCACTCCGGCCGGTGGGAGTCAGCCCACAGCTGGGCCTTGGTGACGCGGGTCAGGTAGTCGCGGATGGCCGAGTTCTTCCCGGCGTCGGCGAGCGCGGCGGTGCTCGCCGTCTGGAAGCTGTAGCCGTTCGACGCGCCTCGTCCGTCCGCGAGCACGCGAGCCTGAGCGTCGATCTGCGCCTGCGCGGTGTAGGGGTCCCAGATGGCCCAGGCGTCGACCGCGTGCTGGGTGAACGCGGCGTAGCCCTCGGACGGCTGCAGGTAGGACAGCTTGACGTCCTTAGTGGACAGACCGGCGTTCTTCAGCGTGGTGAGCAGCTGCCCGTGGGCCGAGCTGCCCTTCGCCACCGCGACCGTCTTTCCCTTCAGGTCGGCGGCGTCGCGGAGCGCGGAGTCCTTCGGCACCAGGATCGCCTCGCGTTCGACGTTGCTGGTCGAGACGCTCACCACCGAGATTTTCGCTTTCGCCGCGGCGGCGAAGATCGGCGGCGTGTTGCCGACCCGGCCGAGGTCGATCGCGCCCGCCGAGGCGGCTTCGAGCAGCGGCGGCCCGGAGGTGAACGTCGACCACTCGATCTTGTACGGCGTGTCCTTGAGCAGGCCCGCCGCGGTGAGCATCGACTTCACCCCGCCCTTCTGGTCGCCGACCTTCAAGGTGACCTTGGCGAGGTCGGCCACGGATACCGGGGCGGGCACCGCGGCCACGCCGGGGCTCGCGGATCCGGCGCCGCAAGCGGCGAGCGCCGCCAGGGAAAGCATGGCCGCCACGGCCGTCATTCGCCTATGCCACTGCACTTTCGGTCACTCCCAGGTCGCCGAGCACCTTCGCGCGGACATCGATGTGGTCAGTCGGTTTCCGCGGCCGTGGGTGGCCGAGGACGTGTTCGGACAGGATGGCGCCCTCGTCGAGCACGAGGATCCGGTCGGCGAGCAGCAACGCCTCGTCGACGTCGTGGGTCACCAGCAGCACCGCCGGGCGGTGGCGGCGCCACAGGTCCTCGACCAGGCGGTGCATGGCGATCCGGGTCAGCGCGTCGAGCGCGCCGAACGGCTCGTCGAGCAGCAGCAGGTCCGGCTCCCGCACGAGCGCCCTGGCGAGCGAGACCCGCTGTGCCTCGCCGCCGGACAAGGTCAGCGGCCAGTCGTCGGCGTGCTCGGCGAGCTGGACCTCGTCCAGCGCCCGCTCGGCGAGCTCGCGGTTGCGGGCCTGTGAGCTGGTGCCGCGCCGCAGCCCGAGCACGACGTTGCGCCAGACCACGCGCCACGGCAGCAATCGCGGCTGCTGAAAGGCCACCGAGACCGTGCCGTGGACGTCCGCGCGGCCTTCGGTGTCGGCGTCGAGCCCGGCCAGCACGCGCAGCAGCGTCGACTTCCCGGAACCGCTGCGGCCCAGCAGCGCGACGAACTCACCACGGCCGATGGTCAGCTCGAGCCCGTCGAGCACGGTCCGCGAGCCGAACCGCTTGGTCAGGCCCGCGACCGCGACCACGGGGGCGTTCACCGGGCTCGCCATCGCAGGGCCCTCCTTTCCAGCAACCGGACCAGCGCGTCGGTGGCCAGGCCGAGCGCCGCGTAGACGACCAGGCCGACCACGACGACGTCGGTGCGCAGGAACTCCCTGGCGTTGTTGATCAGGTAGCCGACCCCGGCGTCCGCGTTGACCGTCTCGCCGACGATCAACGCGAGCCACGCCAGCCCCAGCGACTGCCGGAGCCCGACCAGCGTCTGCGGCAGCGCGCCGGGCAGCACGACGTGCCACAACCGTTCCGCGGACGTGAAACCCAGTGCCCGGCCCGCTTCCACGAGCTGGTCGTCCACCGTCCGGATTCCGGAGTGGACGTTGAGGTAGAGCGGGAAGGCGACGCCGAGCGCCACCAGGACGATCTTCGTCTCCTCGCCGATGCCGAACCACAGGATGAACAACGGGATCAGCCCGAGGAACGGCAACGTGCGCAGCATCTGGACCGGTGGATCGACCAGCGCCTCGCCCCAGCGCGACAGCCCGGCGACGACGCCGAGCAGCACCCCGACGGCCGCGCCGATCGCGAAACCCGCCGCGACCCGGCCGAGCGAGACCAGGAAGGCGTCGGCTAGTTCGCCGGTGCGGGCGACCTCGACGCCCGCTCGCACGACCGTCCACGGTGAACTCAGTTTGTCGGCGGGCAGGGCGCCGGTGGAGCTCGCCACCTGCCAGGCGGCGAGCAGCGCGATCGGGCTGATCCAGCGGCGGAGATCGGGCAGTTTCCGGCGGGAACGGTGGGGTGGGGCCGGTTCTGCGGTGGTTTCCGGGCGCGTGAGCACACCGGTGGCGGAGAGCGACACAGGGTTCTCCCGGTGAAGGAGTGCGGGGGAAGGACGAAAGCCGGGCCGGGTCAGGCGCGCGGACAGGCCGCGCTCGCCTGCTGCCGGAGATCGACGTACAGGCGGCTGACGAGAAGCGTGCCGCGGCGGGTCATGTGCTGAGCTTCAAGCCACGAACGGGTGAAGTCAATCAGCGGACGCCTGATCCCGGTATCTGGGCAGCTGTCACGGAACCGGCCACGCGAGTGTGGAACTCGAGGCCGTCAATGTGGAACTCGGCGTCGTGAGCGTGGGACTCGCGGGCGGGCACGGGGCGAGTCCCACGTTCAGGGGCGTGAAGTGCGGCTCAGCCGCCGAACATGAGTCGCCACTCGTCGAGCGAACGCGGCCGGAAGACGAAGTTCGTCTCCTTGACGCTCGAGAGCGCGGCCGTCGGCTCGGCCGAGTACTGGTGCCCCGGATAGACCGCCGGGTCGCCGGGGAGCCCGGCCAGCCACTGCAGGCTCCGGTAGATCGCTTCGGCGTCGCCGCCGGGGAAATCGGTGCGGCCACAGCCTTCCAGGAACAACGTGTCGCCCGAGACGAGCTTGTCCTCGACCAGGAAGCACTGGCTGCCCGGGGTGTGGCCGGGGGTGTGCAGCAGCCGGATCGGGATCGCCCCGACCTCCACGACGTCGTCGTGGTCGTGCGCGCGCAGGTCGGTGTCCGAGACGCCGGTGCTGCGGCGGACCCACTCCTGCTCGGCGGTGTTGACGTGGATCGGCACCTGTTCGCGGGCCAACAGCTCGGCGATCCCTGGCAGGGAGAAGCCCATCATCTCGCCGCCGATGTGGTCCGGGTGGTGATGCGTGGCGAGCACCCCGGTGAGGCGCATGCCGTCGGCCTCGAGGAGGTCCAGCAGATCGCCCACCGCGTACGCGGGGTCGACGACGACCGCCTCGCGGGTCTCGGTGTCGCCGATCAGGTACGCGAAGTTGACCATCTGCGTGGCCACCGGGTCCCCCACCGCGAAGTCGCGGCCGGCCAGCAGCTGGCGGAAGTAGAGCCGATCAGACATGCCCACAGCCTAGGGCGTGTCTGGTAAATCTGTTCGATGGGCTTCGTGTTCCAGGTGGTTCCTGGCGGTGCGGGGGATTTGCCCTCGTACCGGGTTTACTCGGGTGAATCTCCCGTGCCGTCAGGGGCCGCCTGGGCGCGAAGACCGCGAACTTGATTTGCCAGACACGGCCTACGGCCCCTGGCTCACTCGCCGGTCGTGCCGTCGGCGAGTTCGCGCAGGAAGTCCAGATGGCCGACGTGCCGGGCCGTTTCCTGGATCAGGTGCGTGAGCACCCAGCGCACGGTGAACACCTGCTCCCCCGGCGGTTTCCGCGTGCGGTCCCCCGCGGCCAGCCCGGCCAGCGCCCGCTCGGAACGGACCCACTCCGCGCGGTACGCGGCGATCACCGAGGCCGGATCGTCCTGCCCGGTCAGGTCCCAGCTGGGATCCGGCGAGCCCTTCCACAGCGAGGGCGCGTCCAGCCCGCCAGCCTCGATGGACAGCCACCAGCGCTCGGCCGCCGTGAGGTGCTTGAGCACGCCCAGCGCGCTCATCCGCGGCGACGTCGGCAGCGGGGTGGCGGCGGCCTGCTCCCGGCTCAGCCCTGCCACCTTGTTGACGGCCGTGACGCGCAGGAAACCCAGGAAATCGTGCTGCGACCGCAGCTCGTCGGGCGCGTCCGACGCGGGCCAGTGACGTTCCATCCTCGAACTGCTGTTCGACATGGGGAGAACTCTACAAGATCCACGGCGAAGCCCTAGGCTGAGGACCATGTGGTGGGGATTGCTTTGCGCGCTGGCCGCCGCCTGCGCCTACGGTGTGGCGTCGGTGTTGCAGGCGATCGCCGCCCGCTCGACCACGGGCGGTGAGGACGGGGTCGACCCGCGGCTGCTCGTCCGGGTGCTCGGGCAGTGGCGGTTCGTGCTGGGACTGGGTTTCGACGTCCTCGGCTTCGCCGCGCAACTGGCCGCGCTGCACGTGCTTCCGTTGTTCGTCGTCCAGGCCGCGCTCGCCGCCAGCCTCGCGGTCACCGCGGTCGCGGCCCGGTTCCTCGGGGCCCGGCTGGGCAGGCGCGAGTGGGCGGCGGTGGCCGTGGTGTGCGCGGGCCTGGCCCTGCTGGGCGCCTCCGCCGAGAGCGAGGGGTCCTCGTCCGTCGGGACGGCGTTCCACCTGGTGCTGGCCGGGGCCGTGGTGGTGCTCGGTGTCGCGGGCATGCTCGCGGGCAAGGCGTCCCGCCGGTTCCGCACCCCCGCGCTGGGCTTGGTCGCCGGGCTGAGTTTCGGGGTGGTGGCCATCTCCGGCCGGATCATCCCGAGCCTGGCCCCGCTGGACCTGCTCACCGACCCGGCCGTGTACACCGTCGCGGTCGCCGGCGCGATGGCGATGCTGTTCTACGCCACGGCGTTGCAGCGCGGCAGCGTCACGACGTCCACCGCGATGATGGTGATCGGCGAGACCGTGTTCCCCTCGCTGGTCGGTGTGCTGGCGCTCGGCGACCGCACCAGGCCGGGCTTTGCCTTCGTGGCGCTGGCCGGATTCGCGCTCGCGATCGCCGCGGCCCTCGCGCTCGCCCGCTTCGGCGAACCCGCCCCCATCGAGCCCGCCCCCCCCGAAACCACCAGCGCCTGACCGCACGCCCCCATGATCGACCCGTGTCCAGACTGCCGCCACCCGTGTCCAGACTGCCGCCACGCGTGACGGCAGCGCAATCACGTGTGACGGCAATCCAGTCACGCGTGACGGCTGGACGGCGAGGCCGGTTCCGCGGTCCGGGCTAGGGCGTGTCTGGTAATTCTGTTCGATGGGCTTCGTGATTCAGGTGGTTCCTGGCGGTGCGGGGCGCCGACCCTCGTACCGGGTCGCACTCGGGTCGTGCGCCCCCTGCCGCCCGGGGCCGCCTGGGCGCGAA
>NZ_JAYMZS010000106.1:0-31388 GCF_035828755.1 Amycolatopsis sp. H20-H5
GGACGGTGAGGGCACGGTCTTCAGGAAGGTCTCACAAAACCCTGGCCACACGAGTGCTCACCCACCACCAGCCACCACGCCCAAGCCTACGAACCCGACCCGAACAAACCCCATTAGGCCACCATGAGGGCGTTTAAGTCCCTCATGGTGGCCTTCAGCGCACACTGTGATCGGGCAAGTCGGATGCACTTGGGCGTGGTTCGCGCGGATGTCGCCATGCCCAGCGTCGCGGCCCCGGCCAAGGAGGTCGCCAGCGCTGTCGTGCCGTCCGGAGATTCGTCCGGACCCTGTGAGAGTAGATCCGATACCGGGGGAGGGTGGGTGGTTCGCCACACCATCGGGGGACCCTGACCGCGCGTGCTCAGGCTGTTTTCGCGAGCGCCGGGCAGCTGGGGATATGGCGGGCGAAACCGAGGTCGGGGCGGCTTTTCGTCCACTGTGGACGTGGTGGGGGTGACCCGTTCGGGCCGGTTTCAAACGCACACGATCCGGGGTCACCTACAAAATCAAGCGACGGTTGCGAGGCCTTCCTGGTCGTTCGATGGTGGTGGTGATCACCACCGGGCTCCATCGGTAAGCGAACGGAAGGGAAGCGAAGTCATGAGCCGCACTTTCAGCCCACAGGACCTCGTCGACAGCACCGTGGTCGACCAGGAGGGAAGCAAGATCGGAAAGGTCGGCACCGTCTATCTCGCCGACAGCACCCGCGAGCCCGAGTGGATCACCGTGAAGACCGGGTTGTTCGGTACCAAGGAAAGCTTCGTGCCGCTGTCCGGCGCGGGTATGGACGACGACGGGCTGCACGTGAGCGTCGCCAAGGACCAGGTTTCCGAGGCGCCCAGGATGGACGTCGACGGCCACCTTTCGCCCGCCGACAGCGCCGAACTGTACCGGCACTACGGCCTGCCGATGCCGCGCAGCTCGCCTGAACCCACGACCGGCACGCAGGCCGCCGCCGGGACTACGGGCCGCGCGCGCGACACCGGCCGGGAGAACGCGAAGGCTCCCAAGGCCACCGAGACCGATGCTGCGGCGAAGTCCGGGAAGCACAACGCGTCCGGCGAAGACGCGATGATCCGGTCCGAGGAGCGGCTCGTCGCCGGTACCGAGCAGGTCGAGACCGGGCGGGTCCGGTTGCACAAGTACGTCGTGACCGAGGAGCAGCAGGTCACCGTGCCGGTGCGGCACGAGGAGGTGCGCGTCGAGCGGGAGCCGATCACGCGGGCCGACGGTGGCGGGCGGGCGGAGATCGGGGAGCAGGACCACGAGGTGACCCTGCACGCCGAGAAGGCCGTGGTGCGCAAGGAAACCGTGCCGATGGAGAAGGTGCGCCTGCAGACGGAATCCGTCACCGGTGAGGAGACGGTCTCCGGCGAGGTCCGCAAGGAGCAGATCGAGGTCACCGACGAGGGCACGCGACGCGACAAGTCCTGAGGACGTTTTGATTGCCCCTGAAGGCCACCTTCACGGCGTTTTACGCGGTGAAGGTGGCCTTCAGGGGCACTGGGGCGAGCGGGAGCGCCTCAGCTGGGGAACATGCCGCCGGTGACGTTGACGAACGTGCCGGTGATCGCGCCCGCGTGGTCCGACGCCAGGAAGACGGCCGTGGCGGCGACTTCGGCGAGTGTGGGCGAACGGCGGGTCATGCGCATGCTGTCGAGGTGGCCGAGCAGGCCCTGGAACGCCGCGTCGTCCATCGGCGGGAGGCCGCTGTGGGCGGCGATCTTCGCCGGGGACAGCGTTTCGGGGAGCCCGGCCGTCCAGAGTCCGGCCACGCGGACGCCGCTGGGGCCGAGCTCGGCGGCGAGGTTGCGGACGAGCGTGTCGGTGGCCGCGTCGGCCGGGCCGGTGCCGCCCATCAGCGGGCTGCCGTGCGCCGAGCCGCTGTCCAGGGCGAGGATGACGCCGGAGCCCTGCTTGACCATATGGCGCGCGGCGGCGCGCGCGGTGATGAAGTTCGCCGTCAGCCGGGTGACGACGGGCCGGGTGAAGTCGGCGGTGGTCATGTCGGCCAGCGGGATCCCCTGGATGTCCCCGCCCGAGATGAGGTTGAACGAGATGTCGACGCCGCCCGCGACGTCGGCCACGGACCGGGCGTGGGCGTCGACGGCCTGCTCGTCCAGCGCGTCGAACACGGCGACCTCGGCCTTGCCGCCGGCCTCGGTGATCTCCTTGGCCGTCCGGTCGAGGCTGTCCTGGGTACGCCCGACGAGGAAGACCCTGGCGCCTTCGGCGGCGAACCGCGCGGCGACGGCGGCACCGATCGATCCGGCGGCGCCATACACGATCGCGTTCTTGTCCTGCAGCAACATGATGGCTCTCCCTGGTTTCGCTCGTTCCTGATGGGACAGAACCTACGGCCTCGCGCGGTGTCGCCGAATCCGTACGGGTATCAGTACTTTTCGCGCTCGCGGGCAGGCGGCTTGGGCGCTCGACGGCGCCCGCGCCGGGATCAGCGGCGCCCTCATCCTTCGTGGCGAGCCGGGCATCGGCAAGACGGCGCTGCTCGCCCACGCCACCGGGCAGGCCGGTGACTGCACGAGCCCGCGAGCCGTCCTTTCGAGCGGGCCCGCACAGAGCTGCTTTACGGCGAGTGGCTGCGCCGGTCGAAACGGAAGACCGACGCCCGCGTCCACCTTCGGGCCGCGTCGCGGGTCTTCGAGGAGCTCGGTTCGGTGCCGTGGGCCGCGGGTCCGGGACACCGGCGGCCAGTGCGCCGGTGTCCGACGTCTTCGCCGGGCTGACCCCGCAGGAGCTGCAGATCGCCAGCTCGCCGCGAAGGGTTCGTCGAACCGCGACATCGCGGCGCAGCTGTTCCTCAGCCCGCGCACCGTCGCCTACCACCTGTACAAGGCCTATCCGAAGCTCGGCATCAGCTCCCGGGGCGAGCTCGCCGCCCTCGCCTCGGGAGCTTGAACCGTCAGTGGCCCAGTACCGCCGCCGCGGTCTCGGCCAGCGGGGTGGCCGGGTGGCCGAGCAGGGCGCGCAGGGTGCCGGGGGTGGCGTCGAGCTGGCCGTAGGCGATGCCCTGGTCGTAGCTCACCAGTGCGGCGGCGAACTCCGCGGGCAGGCCCGCGCCGACGAGGAACTCGTGGTGCTGCTCGGCGGACAGGTTCCGGTAGGCGACCTCTTTGCCGGTGAGCCTGGTCAGCTCGGCGGCGAGGGTTTCGTAGTTCCACGCCACGTCGCCGGACAGCTCGTACACCTGGCCTTCGTGGCCGTGGCCGGTCAGTACTTCGACGGCCGCGTCGGCGTAGTCGGCACGGGACGCGCTGGCGACCTCGCCCCCGCCCGCGCTGCCCGCGAACGAGCCGTGCTCGGCGGCCTGGGCGATGGCGCTCGCGTAGTTCTCGGTGTACCAGCCGTTGCGCAGCAAGGTGAACGGCAGGCCGGAATCCAGGATGGCCCGCTCGGTGGCGAGGTGCTCCGGCGCGAGCCCCAGCGTGCTGGTGTCGGCGTGCAGGATGCTGGTGTAGACGAGGTGGCCGACGCCCGCCTCCTTGGCCGCGGCGATCGCGGCGGTGTGCTGCGCGACCCGCTTGCCGACCTCGCTGCCGGAGATCAGCAGCAGCTTGTCCGCGCCGGTGAAGGCGGCGGCGAGGCCCTCGGGCCGGTTGAAGTCGGCAGTCCTGACCTGTACGCCGCGCGCGGCGAGGTCGGCGGCCTTTTCGGGGGTGCGCACGGCGACGGCGATCTCGGCGGCGGGGACCTTCTTCAGCAGGCCTTCGACGACAAGGCGGCCCAGCTGGCCGGTGGCTCCGGTGACGACGATCATTTCGGTCTCTCCTTCACGTGGTGCTCTACTAACCAGAGCTGTACTAACCCAGAGCATGGCACTAACTTTTTGAAAGTGCAAACCTATGGTGAGTACCGTCACTGAGCACCGTGCGGTGTTCGCGGTATCGTGGAGGGATGACAGAGGCGCCGCAGTGGGTGGACGAGCACGGGCGCGTGCTTTACGACGTTTTCGCCAAGGACTGCACGTCCCGCCCGACGCTGGAGCACGTCACCGGCCGGTGGGGCACGCTGGCGATGGTGGCCCTGCGCGACGGCGCCGTCCGGTTCAACGCGTTGCGCCGCCGGATCGACGGGGTCAGCGAGAAGATGCTCGCCCAGACCCTGCAGTCACTCGAACGCGACGGGCTCGTGCACCGCGAGGCGCAGGCGACGATTCCGCCGCGCGTGGACTACAGCCTCACCCCGCTCGGGCGGAAGACGGCGGACAAGCTGCATGACCTGATCGAGCTCGTCGAGTCGCAGATGCCGGAGGTGGAAGCGGCTCGCTTGCGGTACGACGAAGCCAAGCGCGCCTAGGCCGTGTCTGGTAATTCTGTTCGATGGGCTTCGTGATTCAGGTGGTTTCTGGTGGTGCGGGGCGCCGACCTTCGGGTCGTACTCGGGTCGTGCGCCCCGTGCCGTCAGGGGCCGACTGGGTGCGAAGACCGCGAACTTGACTTGCCAGACACGTCCTAGGGCTTGCGGCCGACGGCGCCGAGGATCAGGGTCTCGACCAGGGAGTTCGGCTTGGCGAGCGGGCCTTCCGGCCACCACTGGTCGAGCTCGACGAGACCCGGATCGAGCAGGTCGAGGCCCTTGAGCATGGTCTCGATCTCGCCGCGGCCGCGATACCGGCCGGTGCCCATGGAGCTCTCGCGGAAGCTGCGCTCGATGCCCTTGGCGAGCTCGCTGCCCTCGCTGCCGTCCTGCGGGTCCCACCAGTGGGTGAGCGCCACGTACGAGCCCGACGGCAGTGCCTCGATGTAGTCGGCCATGATCTGCGCCGGCTGCTGGTCGTCGTCGATGTGGTGCAGGGTGGCGCACTGGATGAGCGCGATCGGCCGGTCCAGGTCCAGGTGGTCGGTCACGATCGGGTTAGCGAGCACCTCACTCGGACGAGTGAGGTCCGCCTGCAGGAAGTGCGTGCTGGAGTTCTCCTCGAGCAGCGCGCGGCCGTGCACCGCGACCACCGGATCCTTGTCGACGTAGACTACGACAGCGTCCGGGTTGTAGCGCTGCGCCGTCTGGTGGGTGTTCTCCTCGGTCGGCAGTCCGGCGCCGCAGTCGAGGAACTGGTCGACGCCCTGGTTCGCCAGGTAACGGGTGACGCGGATCAGCCAGCGGCGCAAGCCCTTGGCCACCAACGAAGCCTGTGGCGCGATCTTGAGGACGTCTTCCATGACCGCGCGGTCGATGGCGTAGTTGTTCTTGCCACCGAGGAAGGCGTCATAGACCCGGGCGATGCTCGCGCGCGAAGTGTCGATCACCTCGGCGGTGCCCCTGGTGTCCTCGTTCTTCGTCGCGGTCATGGTTATTCTCCAGATCGTTCCGGAAGCGCAAGCAGAGTGTAGCGGATCACGTACCCGTTGCTGTCGGTGAGTCAACCCCGCCCGGACTCTCTCGATCGTGGGATCCCTTGGGGGACTGGCGAAACCTCGTCACGCTCTGGTGTGCGACCGGACGGGCAGGCCGGGGTCGGGATGTTCGGCGAACACGCGGCGGCCGTTCGAGCGGCTGCGCGAGCTGCTCGGGATCGACCGCTGGCTGCTGGCCGGGGGTTCGTGGGGTTCGACCCTGATCCCCGCCTACGCGCAGCGATACCCGCACCGAGCCACCGCTCGGAGATCGACTGGCTGTACCGGGCGTCGCGCCGCTGTTTCCCGGGGAATGGCAACGGTCCCCGAGGCGGACCGCGACGGCGATCTCGTCGCCGCCTACGCGCGGCTGCTGGGGGACAGCGACCCGGCCGTATCGTGGGCGCGTGCATCCCTTGACCGACGCCGCGATGGTGCCCGTCCCCGGCGGCGTCGTGGACCTTCGCGACGATCGGCGCGGCACCCGCTGGCGCACCGAGATCGAGCCCTTCCTGCTGGGCCGGTTTCCCGTCACGGAAGCCGATCTCACGCCGTCCGCGGGCGGCGCGCTGCCACTGGTGAACGTCAGCTGGCTCGACGCGATCGACGTGTGCAACCAGCTTTCGGCGCGCTCCGGGCTGCCCCAGGTCTACTTCCATGACGCGGTGAGCGGGGACGTGACCTGCGATTGGGCGTCCGGCGGCTACCGCCTGCCGACCGAGGCGGAGTGGCAGTACGCCTGCAAGGCCGGGACCGGCGGGTACCGATACGGCGAGATCGACGACGTCGCCTGGTACGAGGACAACTCCGGCGGCCGGGCCCACGAGGTCGGCGGCAAGGCGCCAAACCCGTGGGGGCTGCACGACCTGCTGGGCAACGTCTGGGAGTGGTGCTGGGACCTCTACGACGAGGAGGTCTACGGCTCGTACCGCATCTTCCGCGGCGGGAGCTGGGCCGAGTCGGCGCGCGGCTGCGGGGCCTCGGTGCGCCGCCGCAGCCATCCCACCTTCGCCATCGACGACCTCGGCTTCCGGCTCGCCCGCACGCTCAGAAGCGACGGGTGAACGGCGCGGGTTCGCGCATCCGGACCAGCAGCACCAGCACGTAGGGCAGGTTGAACGCCAGGAACTTGGCCGGATTCTGGGTGCGTGTCGCGGGCTCGCCGAAGAACTCGACGCCGAACACGACGACGCCGGTGAGCGTGACGATCATCGTCGCGTAGACCACCGACGGCAGCTGGATCCAGTGCTGCCCGGTGAGCAGCGCGAACACCAGGACGACGTAGAACGGCAGGTAGACGAACGCCGACAGGCCGGTCACGATCCGCATCCAGTCCGGCGGGTGCATGAACAGCGATCTTGCGCTGCCGCAGCGCGAGGGCCCGCGGTGCCTGATCGGTCATGCTCGGTGAGTTTACCGCCCTGAACACCGAAAACGGGCGTGGTCGCTTGAGTAGAATGCGGTGATGAACGCCTTCTGGGCCAGCGTGAGTGTGTTCGCCGGGGTCTCCCTCTTCGTCTGGCTGTTTTCGGTCGTCACGAGGGAGTACTCCTGGGTCGACCGGATCTGGTCGGTGGTCCCGGTGGTCTACGTGGCGATCTTCGCCGGTGCGGCCGGGTTCGCCGACGCCCGCCTCGACGTCATGCTCGGGCTGGTCGCGCTGTGGGGCGCGCGGCTCACCTTCAACTTCGCCAGGAAGGGCGGGTACGCGCGGGGCGGCGAGGACTACCGCTGGGCCGTGCTGCGCGGCCGGATGCCGCCGTGGTTGTTCCAGGTGTTCAACCTCGCCTTCATCACCCTCTACCAGAACGCGATCCTGCTGCTGATCACGTTGCCCGCGTACACCGCGCTGCGGCACCCGGCGTCGTTCGGCGGCTGGGATGTGGTGGCCACCGTGGTCTTCCTCGCCTTCCTGGCCGGGGAAACCATCGCGGACCAGCAGCAGTGGGTCTTCCAGTGCTGGAAACACGCCGAGCTGGCCGCCGGGCGGGAGCCCGCGCGCCGTTTCGCGCGGACCGGCCTGTTCCGCTGGTCCCGGCATCCGAATTTCTTCTTCGAACAGGCGCAGTGGTGGGTGATCGCCGCGTTCGGCGTGCTCGCGGCCGGTGCCGTGGACTGGACAGTGCTGGGCGCCGTGCTGCTCACGCTGCTGTTCGTCGGCTCGACTCGGTTCACCGAGAGCATCAGCCTCGCCCGGTACCCGGAGTACGCCGATTACCGGCGGCGCACCTCGGCCGTCGTGCCCTGGCCCCCGCGCGGGAAGGCGCTGGACTCGCGGCCCGCGCAGGCTCAGAATCGGGAGGCCGGACGGCCGTGAGGAGTGACTCATGTGGGAACGCGACTACGTGGCCGAGGTCGGGATCGACAACGCCGCACTCTTGGCGACCCGCGGCCGGACCGCGTGGCTGGCTTCGGAGTACCGCCCGCGTGACCTCGGCGACGGCCGGGTCTGCCTGAGCGAGCTCGCCCTCGGCGCTTCGCGGGAGCTCGGCGAAGAGGAGGACGGCGCGCTCGCCCTCGGCACCTCGGGGTAGGACGGCGAGGGGTTGCGCATCTGGGTCGGCGACGACGCGTACGAACTCATCACCGACCAGTGAGCGTCACTCGGGCGGCCGCCGATACGGTGTCGGGTGAGGTGACGGCGTTGTTCACCCGGTGACCGCGTCAGCGGGACCGGACCAGCACTGGGGATGGAGGGGGACGTGGCCGGCACGTTCGCCGAGCGGCTCACGACGCTGCGGGAGTCGATCAAGCGCGAGGACGGCAAGCGCTACAGCCTGCGCGACTTCACCGCGGCCTGCCAGGAGGTCAACGGCGAAACCCTGTCGCCGGAGTACGTGCGCAAGCTGCTCTCCGGCGAGGCCGCGAACCCCACGAAGAGCGTCATCGAGGCACTGGCGGGCATGTTCGACGTGCCGGTGGACTATTTCTTCGACGACGAGCGCGGCACGGCCATGCAGGAGGACCTCAAACTCGGCGCCGCGCTGCGCGACGCCGGGGTGCAGGCGCTGGCGATGCGGGCGGTGAACCTCGACCCCGGGCAGCAGGCCAGGGTCCTGGCCTACATCGAGGAAATCCGCCGCCGGGAAGCCGTAGCCCAATCGGGTGATAGCACTGATCCTGGTGAGCAGTGAACGCGTCACCTTGTTCGTTCGCGGGGAGTTTTTGACACGATGGTGTGATGTGTTCCCCCGTTCTGCTCTCGCAAGCTGAGACCCAGCCTGAGACCCGGCCGTGAGCGCCCAGCTCAAAGACCTGATCCGCGGTTGCGAGGCGATCGCGGCCCGGCTGCCGATCCCGGATCCGTTCGACATCAAGGTGTTCACCGCGACGGTGCAGGCCGAGCTCGGCCGCCGGATCGAGATGATCCCGGTGACGACGGAGCCCACCACCCCGTGCGGCCTGCTCGCGTCCACCGCGACCGCGCACTACATCTTCTACGCGGCGAACACGACCGGCGTCCACCAGGAGCACATCCAGCTGCACGAGCTCGCCCACCTGCTGTGCGGTCACCGCGAGACCGTCGGCCTCGACCACTCGGTCGCCGAGCTGCTGATGCCTTCGCTGCCCGCCGCCACGATCGAGCGGCTGCTCGGCCGGACAGCGTACTCCGCCGAGGACGAACGCCAGGCGGAGACCCTCGCGTCGGTGATACTCGGCCGCGCGGGCCGCGCTCCCGTGCCCGGCGTGCTCTCGGTGACCCCGCACGCGGCCGCGTCCACGCTGGACCGGCTCGGCTCGGCGCTCGACCCGTCCCCTGCTCGCCGCCCGGCCAGGAAACGCCCGTGGAAACGGTGATCTACTACCTCGCCGCCGCCGGATCGCTGGTGGCCGCGGGGCACAAGCTGTGGCAGACCAGGGGAGAACCGCGTAGCCCCGGGCTGCGCTACCTCGTCGGCGTCCTCGCCGCGCTCGGTCTCGCCGCCGCCCTGCTCGCGCCGGGCACGCTGCGGGCGGCGTCGCGGATCGAGCCGATCCCGAACCTGACGCGCCTGGCGGGCAACAGCGCCACCATGATCGCGGTGTTCGCCATGCTCGGGATGCTGGCCTGCTCCGCGCACCCGGCCGAGCGCGCGCGCCGCCGGATGCGGGCGCAGCTGTTGATCCTCGTGCCCGCGCTGGTGGCGATGGTCGTGCTGCTGGCCGTTTCCGGCACGAGGTTCGTCGTCGAGTTCGTCGACGCCTACGGTGACCGGCCGACGGTGGCGGCCTATCTGATGGTCTACCTCAGCTACGCCACCTGGGGCCTGGTCGGCATCGTCGTGCTGATCCGCCGGGTCGTGCGGTACGAGCGGCGCCGTTTCCGCGCGGCGGGGATGCGGGTGCTCGCGGCCGGTGCGGTGCTGGGGCTGTGCTGGTCGACCTGGAAGATCTCGATGACGCTGTTCCGGGCGGTGAGCGGGCACCGGACCCCGCTGGAGGCCTCGGTCTCCAGCCTGCTGTCCGCCCTCGCCGTGGCCTGCATCGCCCTCGGCGCGACGCTGACCGCGTGGGGGCCGCGGCTGGCGGCCACCGCGCCCGCCCGGTGGGCGCGGTGGACCCGGGAGTACCGGCAGCTCGGGCCGCTGTGGTCCGCGTTGATCACCGTCTTCCCCGACAAGGAGCTGGGCGCTTCCCGTGCCGGGGCGCGGATGCGGCGGTATCGCCGGGTCATCGAGATCCGGGACTGCCACCTGGCGCTGCGCGTGTACCAGCACCCGGACGTCGCGGACCACGCCGAGCAGCTGGCTGTCGAGGCGGGGCTGGCGGAGCAGGCCCACGCCGCCGTGGTCGAGGCCGCCGTGCTCGCCGCGGCACTGGACGCGTACCGGGAGGGCAGGGCGTACCACGAGGATCCTTCGACGGCCGAGAGTCCGGGGCCGGTGGGCCGGGACGTCGACGCCGAGGTGCGGTGGCTGATCGAGGTGGCCAAGGCGTTCCGGGCCTCGCCGCTGGTGGCCGCCGTCCGCGCGGAGGCGAGCGGCTCCGTGGTCAGCGACGCCTGAGCACTCCCGCGCTGCGCCGGGGCACCCGATCCGCGGTGAACAGCCCGAAGGGGACGTCGAACCCGGCCAGCCATTCGTAGTTGTCGATGCCGGTCCACAGGGTCACCCCCTCGATCCGCATCCCGGCGTCCTGCGCGGCCGCGACGTGAGTCAGCGCCCGGCGGAGGTAGGTCTCGCGGGCTTGGTCGTCCGTGCCGCCGTAGCCCAGCTCCGCGATGACGAACCGGCGTCCGGGCAGCTCGGCTTCCAGCCGCTTGAGCACCAGCGCGAGCCCGTCCGCCCAGGGCACGTAGCCCAGCGGGCCCGGCTCGGCGCCCGCCGGGCGTGGCAGCAGCTGGCCGGTCTCGGCGACCAAAGCCCCGTAGTAGTAAGAAAACCCGTGGAAGTCCCAGGCTTCGGCGTAGCGCGGCTGCCGGGCCAGCGCCAGCCAGGAACCCCAGACCAGCGCGTCCAGCTTGGCCACCGCGGCCTCGGCGCCCGGCGAGGCGTCGACGGCCTCCAGCGGGAGCAAGGCCTCATTGCTGCCGGTGGGCACCCCGTCCCGGCGCAGCCGCAGTGCCGCTTCGAAGTTGCACCGGTGCAAGGTCTTCAGCACCGAGACCAGCTCCGCGGGGTCGCGGTGGCCAGGCGGGAACGTGCCGGAGCCGTAGGCCTTCTGGGCGTACGACGTCGCCAGATTGACCGGCATCCAGCCGCCCGCGAGGTCGCCAAAGAGCTTGTCGGCGAGTTCGACCCAGCGCATCCACGTCTCGAAGGCGTCTTCGGCCGCGAAGCCGCCCCGGTCCGCGAACCAGGTGGGGATGGCCGAATGCAGCAGGCACACCCAGATCCGCAGGCCCTCTTCGCGGCCCGCGGCCAGCACCGAGCGGTAGTACCGGATGGCCTCGTGGTCGTGCTGACCTTCGCGGGGTTCCACCCTGGCCCAGTTGATCGACAGCCGGTGGTCCGTGGTGCCCGCCGACCGCAGGAGGGCGAAATCCTCCCGGTGGCGCAGGCGGAAACCGTTGCCGTCGCCGCTCTTCGGCGCGTGCCCGGCCTGCTCCCAGCGGTACCAGTCGTCCGCGGGATCGGCGCCCTCCACCTGCACCGCGGAGCTCGCCGTGCCCCACCACCACCGGCCGTGGAACTCTTCGGGACCGACCTCGGCCATGGCTGTTCCCCCTCCCGCGACGGCCGCCGCAGTGGCAGCCGAGGCCATCAGGAAACCACGCCGGGTGATCGGCCCCCGCGTCGTGTCGTGCTCGGCGGTCCCCACAGTCGTCCTGCCTCCCGGTTGACGGCGGCCGCGAGATTCCCACCGCATTTTGTCCATACCAGTTGACATTTTGCCCCAGGTCTCTAGGCTCAAGTCCATCGTGTCACCTGAAGTGGACACTTTCGAGGGCCGCTCTTGAAGGCGGCCCGGCGCCTCGTCGACGGGTCCTGGGGGCTCGTCGACGAGGTACCGCGGGGCCGTTATATTGCGACCACTCCTGGTCGCGTGTTAGCCTTTCGGTGAGCCCCGTATGGGCCTACTTGCTGGAGGTAGCGGCTTTCACGGCCGACGAAGAGAACGGCATTGTTCCGAGTCTCTCGTTCAGGGCATTCCTTTCATGAGGTCGGCCTTTCATGAGTAGGCGGCGTTCCGCGTCCGTGGGGTTCTTTGGTGTCGGTTCATGATGATTGTCAGCCTCCGGTCCTTCGAAATCACCGGAAAGGACTACCTGACCGACCCGCACAAGGAGTTCGACGTCCAGGATTTCCAGCGACGGCTTATCGCGGAATTCCGCGCCACCCAAGGAAAACCCGGCGGAATGTTCGAGGGCTGGGAGCTCGTCCTGCTGACCACCGTCGGCGCCCGCACCGGGCTGCGCCGGACCAGTGTGCTCGGCAGGCTGGAAATCGACGGGGAACTGGTCGTCGTCGCTTCCGCGATGGGCGCGCCGCACGATCCCGCGTGGTTTCACAACATTCGGAAGAACGCGCTGGTGACCGTCGAAACCGGCACCGAGACCTTCGACGCGATCGCTGCCATTCCGCCAGGAGAAGAACGGGACACGCTCTTCGGGAAAGTGCTCGAAAAGAACCCGGGATTCGGTGAATACCAGGCCAGGACGACCCGGGTCATCCCGGTCGTGGTCCTGCACCGGATCGAGCCCGCGTCCGGCGCCGCGCGTGTCAAGGGCATGGGGGACTGGCTGGTCGAAGTGCACGACTGGCTGCGTCAGGAACTCAAGGAAGTCCGCCGTCAGGTGGACGGCGCCGCGCCGCTCCGGCGGCCGCCGTCCGACCTGCGGGCGCACTGCCTCAGCGTCTGCGGCGCGCTGAAAAAGCACCACACAGGCGAGGACGGTGGCCTCTTTCCCATGCTGGCAAAGAGGTTCCCGGCGCTCGCCCCGGCGTTGACGAAGCTCGGCGAGGACCACATGGTGGTGGCGCGACTACAGGAGGAGATCCAGCGGCTCGTCGACGACTACGTGCCCGGCGAGAGCGACCCGGCCCGGCTGCGGGCCGAGCTCGACCGCCTCACGAACGAGCTGGAGGCCCACTTCGACTACGAGGAACGGGTGGTGGTCACGGCGCTCAACGCCGTCGCCCCCGCGCCCGCCTTCGGCTGACGGCTACCGCGCCACCGGCGGACCCATGCGAGCAAGTCCTTGTCCAGCAACGAATCGACGACGAGGTCGGCGGGGAACTCGGCGTGCGTCAGCGTCGGCACGCCGACGACCGGCACCCCTGCCGCGCGAACCCCGAAGCCGCTGCGGTGATCAGCCAGACTCGTCCGCTCATGACCGCTGTCCTTCCGTGGTGCTCAGGACTCCGACGAAGACGGCGCGGAGCGCGGGGGACGGCCGCCGCTGCCGCCGGATTGCCGCCCGCGGCCACCGCGACCAGCACGACGGTGACGACCAGCAGCGGCCGCTTACCCTCCACAAAGGACGGAAAGTCTGCCCATTCGCCCGTTTTATACCGACACGACCGTTTCATGCGCGCCCCTGAAGGCCACCATGACAGTGTTAAACGCCGTGAAGGCTCCCATCAGGGCACACGGCAAGGCTGGGGTGGCGACCTGAAGGGAACGCGGCCCCAGGCGCCAAACTGGACGCCATGACATCAGTTTCCGGATGCCCTCTAAGGCCGCTGAGCAGTGGGCCGGGCTGACTCACGCCTGGCGGCATGCGCCTGCCGAGGCGTTGACCGCCTTCGTCGTCGCGACCTGTGGAATGTGGCAGCGGCTGCTCGAACGTGGGCGCGACACCGGGTCGAGACACCCGGTTTCCCCCTGCTCATGAGCTGACACAGATTCGCGACCACTTGAGCGCCACTCGGAGCCGCCGCGTCCCGGTCAGGTGGTGCCCGCGACGCCGATCAGGCGGCCTTCGGGGTCGGTGAAGTGGCCGACCACCAGGGCGCCGCCCGGAGCTCGTTCGGGGCCCATCCGGCGGGTCCCGCCGAGGCTTTCGGCCTTTCGGAGCGCGGCCTCCACATCGGGGACGCCGACGTAGAACACGGTGTGACCCTCGTAGCCCGCGCCGCCGCCGACGCCACCCGCGATGCCGCCGCCCGCGCCCGCGTTCACGAACCCGTAGTTGCCCTGTTCGGAGACCGCTTCCGCGACCGGGCCGCTCGTGTCGAACTCCCAGCCGAACAGCGCGCCGTAGTAGTCGCGGAGCTTCGCCGGGTCGGTCCCGATGATCTCGAAGTGGACTACGGGCTGTCCCATGGCTGCTCCGTTCCGCGCCGAGGGTCCGGCGCGTCTGTGGCGATTGGCTGACCACGAGGATAGTCACCAAGGTTGCTAAAAACAACCTCGAAGTTGTAAATTAGCGTCATGTCGACGAACCGCAGCTACGGGGACGACTGCGGGATCGCCCGTGCCCTCGACGTGGTCGGGGAGCGGTGGGCCCTGCTGGTCGTGCGCGAGCTGCTGCTGGGTCCGCAACGGTTCTCCGACCTGCGCCGCGCGCTGGCGGGCGCGAGTTCGAACCTGGTCACCGACCGGCTCCGCGAGCTCGAAGCCCACGGCGTGGTGCGGCGCCGCACGCTGGCGCCCCCGGCCGGGTCCCGGGTGTACGAACTGACCGGCTGGGGCCACGAGCTCGAACCGGCGGTGCTCGCGCTGGGCACTTGGGGCGTGCGCGCCCCGTTCCCGGCCGCGCCCGCGACGCTCACCGCGACCTCCGTGCTGATCTACCTGCGTGCCGTCGCCCGGCCCGGCGCCGAGGAGCCTGCGGCCGAGTACCGGCTGGAGCTCGACAATCGGGTGTGGACCGTTCGTGCCGAGGGCGGTCGGGTGCACCTCCGGCCGGGTGAACCCGAGGACGCGGCCGCGTCGCTCCGCACCGACCCCAGGACGCTCAATGCCCTGATCGAGGACCCGGCCGCGCTCGACGTCGCGCTGGCCGAGGGTGGTGTTGTCGTCTCGGGCGACATGGCGGCGCTGCGACGGCTCCTGCGGGCCGGACAGCGTGCCGTGGTCGCGCCCACCGTTCGTGACCAGGACTGAGACCCCGAGCGGCCAGGGGGGAGTCTAGGATGAGCGCGGGTTGAAACAACAGCCGCCGACTCGTGCTCGTTCCAACCGGAAGAAGTACCTGGTGACTGACGCCCCACTGCCCGCCCCACTGCCCGCCGCAGGCCCGCCCAGACCGAAGTTCGGCGGCTTGGCCGTGCGCACCCGGCGCGACGACGACGCGGTGATCGTGTCGCTGACCGGTGACATCGACCTGGCCACCGCCCCCGAACTGCGGAAAGCCGCCGAAGAGGCGTTGCGGGACCGGCCGCGCCTGCTCGTGCTCGACCTCGCCGACGTCGAATTCCTCGCCTCGGCGGGGCTGGCTGTGCTGCTGGCTATCCAGGCGCAGGCCGAGGGCGTCGTCCGCGTCGTGGCGGCGAGCCGCGCGACCCTGCGACCGATCGAGCTCACCGGACTCGACCGGCAGCTCGCGATGTTCGATTCCGTCGAGGCGGCGCTGGCGGGCTAGCGGCCGCGACGGTCTACTTCGGACAGTCCGACCCCGGGAAAACGGGGCCTGGCGGTCAGGACGAGGTAGCGGCCGGAGCCAGCGCGTCCCGTCCCTGCGGAGCGGTGTAGGCGGGCTTGTGCGCCTTGCCATTCTTGGCACGCTGTGCCGGAGGCTCACCGGCGAGCTTCTCGATGGCGCTCAAGGCGGCCTCGGCCCGCTCGGCGGCGGCTTCGGCGCGCTCCGCGTGCTGACGTGCCCGTGAGCCCCACTTCTTGATCTTCTTCAGCTTGACCATGTTCGCTCCTTTCGATCGTGCTGTTCACCCGTAACGGCGACCCCGATGAGATACCCGGGAGGCATCGCCTCAAACGTAGGCCGAGTCACCGTGGGGGCGTAGTCACCGCTGCACAGCAGCGGTAAACTCGCCAAGCCCCGCGCCGAGAGTGCCCAGAGCCTGGCTCGCGACGATCATGATCCGTGATGCCGTCCCTGTCACTGGGGGTGCGGGACCGGGGGACTGACGGCCGGTGGTGAGATCGACCCTGCTGACCGCACCGGCTTTGGGCCGGGTGCTGGGAAGCATCCTGAACGAGCGGCCACCACACGCAGGCCGGCCACCACACCGGTCTGCGTGTGGTGGCCGGGAGTCGTCCGGTCCTGCGGGTACTGGGTGTCACCGGTCTCGACCGCTATCTGACGCTGTCCGCGTCGGTGGAGAACGCACTGGCTTGAAAACCGCACGTTTCCTCAGCGGGACTCAGTCCTTGAAGACGTCCTTGATCTTTTCCCCGGCCTGCTTCAGGTTTCCCTTGGCCTGGTCGGTCTTTCCCTCGGTCTCCAGCTCACGGTCGTCCGTGGCCTTGCCGAGGCCTTCCTTGGCCTTGCCCTTGAGCTCTTCGGCCTTGTTGTCGATCTTGTCTCCGGCACTCATGGTGAAGCCCTTCGTCCGTCGGGATGTCGGCACCGGGGTTCCCCGGCCGTTCGCGCCCAAACCTTTGCGGTGGAGGAAAATTCCCGTCCGGGTTTGGGGATCGGCCCCCACCGGCTGTGTCCTCAACCGGCGGGGCCTCGGTCACGTCGCGGGGTTACCGCCACGACCCGACCTGCCGTTCGGATTCCCCTTTCCGCCGGTGCCAAACCTCCCCGGCGGAAACCAATCCGGACCTCGCGCACCAAACCGTAAGACGCGTGGTCTTGCCAGCTGCCCGGCGGACGCGTAGACCTGGGAGGACAGGACGTGTGGAGCCTGGATCCCGCTTCGCGGCAAGCCTTCGGCGGTGGTGGTTCCGCCGGGGCCGTCACCGTGCTGCTGCTCGCTCGTGGGAGGACTCATGCGCGTGGCCCGGACGTTGCTGGCACTGGTCGCGGCCGTCGTGGTGATGCTCGGCGCGGCCGGGTTCGTCGCGTTGCCGCCCGGCACGGTCATCGCGGCGCTGATGCTCGGTGCGCTGGCCGGTGGGGGCGTGCTCGCCTCGGTGTCGGCGCTGAACGGGGCCCGTGCCGGGAAGTGGGCGACGCCGTCCCCCACGACGGTGGTGTGGTCCGGGGTCTGCGGTGCCGGTGGCGGGCTCGCCCTCGCCGGGATGGTCGCGATCCTCGGGGCGGCGACTTTCCCTGTCGTGCTGCTGTTGTCGGGCCTCGCCGCTCCCTGGCTGTGGCACCAGATGAAGACCGGGGGATGGCTTCCGCGTGGCCGCGGCCCGAAGAAGTCCCTTGTGGACACTCCGGTGTCCGAGGAGTCGCCGGTGGTCGCGCCGGAAAGCCGGGAGATCACGGCCTTGACGACCGCGCAGCTGTGCTTCGAGTGGCGGCACAGCTACCTCGCTCTGCAACGGGCGTCGGATCCGCGTGCCTGGCAGCGGGTGGTGAAGTCGAGACAGCTCTACCTCGAAGAACTCGAGCGGCGGGATCCGGAAGGATTCTCCCGGTGGCTGCGGGAGGGCGCCCGCGCCGGTAGCGACCCGAACCGGTTCCTCGCCAACGGCCCGTGACCTTTCTCCCTCGCTCCTACCCGTGCTCGAGCACCGCCTGGTCGTTCGCGCCGCGCCGCGCGCGGGCGATCCCCCAGCCGACGAGCGCCGCGGCCACGACGGTGAGGGCGAGGCCCGCGACCGTGACCGCCTCCCGGAACTCCGCGGTTTGCCGCGTGCTCCAGTTCGAGGTGGCGATGTCGCCGGTGAACAGCGCCGCGAGGATGGTGCCGGTGACGGCGATGCCGACGCCGGAGGTGACCTCGCCCGCGGTGTCGACGAGGGCCGCGCCGATCGTGGTCCGGTTCTCCGGCAGGCCACGGAGTACGTTGGTCCCGGCGACGACGCCGACCACCCGCAGCCCGGCGGCCACGAGCATGAGTGCGATCGCGACCCACACGTAGCCGAACCTGCCCAGTAGGCCGTAGACGGCGAGCCCGAACACGACCGTGGCGGCGCTGATCCACGCCGCCCGATCGAAACCGACCCGTTGTACGAACGGAGTGACGAACCGGCCGCCCGCGATGAGGACGACGACCTGCGGCAGCATCCCGACGGCGGTGAGCGCGGGCGTCCAACCCCAGTCGAGCTGCAGCTGCAGCGTCACCAGATAACCGAGGCCCGCGGTCGCCAGCCCGGCCGCGGCCTTGAACGCCAGGCCGCTGGAAACCAGGGGGTGGGCAAGGAGTTTGAGGTCGAGGAGCGGGTAGCGCGCCGAACGCTCGCGCAGGACGAAGAGAATCGCCGCCGTGGCCGCCCACGGGGTCCACGATTCGGGGCCGTCGTTCACGAACAGCGTCGGCGCGACGAGCGTGAGCACGATCGTCGCCGTGCCAAGGACCGCACCCGCGGCGTCGATCGGATCGCGGTGCAGGTCGGCCGCGACATCCGCGGCGATGCCTGTCCGCACACCGATGATCGCCAGCACGGCGACCGGCACGTTCACCAGCAGCAGTACCTGCCATGGGGCGATCGCGAGCACGAAGCCACCCGCTGTCGGGCCGAGCGCGAGCCCGGCCATGCCCACGGTCGAGATGAGGGTCAGCGCGCGGACGCGCAGGCCGTCCTCATCGAACAGCCGGAACGCCAGCGCCATCGACCCCGGAGTCGTCATCGCGGCCGCGACCCCCATCGCCACCCGGACGGCGATGAGCTGCTCCGCGGTCGAGACGAACGCGGTCGCCAGGCTCGCCACGGCGAGCAGGACCAGCCCGATGAGCATGATCCGGCGCCGCCCGAACCGGTCGGCGAGCGCGCCGAACGCCAGCATCAACCCGCCGAACACGACCGCGTAGGCGCCCGTCACCCACTGCAACATGGTCGTCGAAGCGCGCAGTTCGCGTCCGATCGTGGGCAGCGCGACGTTCAGGATCGAGTTGTCCAGCATCTCGAAAAGGAACACCGCGGACAGCCCGGCCAAGGCCACCCACGCCTCCCGCAACGATTGGGGGGAGCGTCCGGCGGGGCCCGCCCCGTTGATAATGACCGTGGTCTGTGCTGAGGACATGCCACTAGATTAGCTGACTAAATTTAGTTACACAAGGAAGTGAGGCCGGATGCCCCGGACCGGAGAGCGAGGCGGGCCGCAGACGCGTGCGCGGATCTTGGCGGTCGCTAATCGGCTGTTCGTCGAGCGCGGGTACGACACGGTCACGGTCGCCGAGGTCGCGCGGGAGGCCGGGGTCTCGAGCGTGACGGTCTTCAACCACTTCCCGCGCAAGGAGGACCTCTTCCTGGATCGCGCGGTCGATGCCGAGGAGCTCCTGCGCGCGTCGGTGCGCGACCGCGCGCCGGACGCCGACGTGCTGACGTCCCTGCGCGACGCGACCCGCCGCCTCGTCGACGCCGGTCATCCGCTCTCCGGCGTCAACGACCGATCCGTCCCCTTCTTCCGGACGGTCGCGGCGTCGCCCGCGCTGATCGCGCGCGCGAGGGAGATCGCCGCCGATCTTCAGCGGACCCTCGCCGAAGAGCTCGAACGCGACTCTGCCTTCGAGGGCGACGGGTCGTTGCTCGCCGCCTTCTTCATCGCCGGTTACGCCACCGTGCTGATGGAGACCGCGCGTCGCCGTACCGCAGGAGAGCCGCCGAGCGCCGTGGTGGACGACCACAGTGCCCGCCTCGAGCAGCTGTTCGACGCCCTCCGCGGCGGATTCGCCCCCCGGCCGTGAGGGTCACGCAGCGCGTTCGGCGGGGAATCCGTGTGCGCGCGCGGCGGTCACCACGACGAGTGCCGGTAGCAGGAGCACGAGGACGCTCCAGGGGAAGGACGCGGCGCCGAGGCCGTCGAGGAGCAGCCCGCCCGCCACGCCACCGCCCGCGATGCCGAGGTTCCACAGGGTGACGAGCATGGCCTGCGCGGTGTCACCCGCGGTGTGACTCGCGGCGTCGCCCACCGCGGTCTGCAGGAGGGTGGGGACGCCTCCCCAGCCGAGGCCCCACAGCGCGACCGCGAGGTAGACCAGCCCGGGGCTGCCCGACAGTGCGGCCAGGATGACGACGGCCACGGCCACCAGGACGGTCCCAGCGAGGGTGAGCATTCGCAGGCCGCGGTCGATCCGCGCGCCCACGAGCCAGATGCTCAGCAGTGAGCAGCCGCCGAAGATCACCAGGACGACGTCGATCGAGCCGCCCATGCCCAGCGATGCCAGGAATGTGGCGACGTAGGTGTAGAGAATGGTGTGTGCCAGCACGAAAACCAGGGTGACGGCCAGGACCGGGGCCACCCCGGGGATCCTGAGCGTCCGCACGAGCGGAACCCGCCCGCCGCGGCCAGGCCCGGCGAAATCCGGGACCAGCGCGGCGATCCAGGCGAGCAGGACCAGCGCCAGCGCGGACATCGCCGAGAACGTCACCTGCCAGCCGAGCGCCCCGCCGAGGAACGTCCCCGCGGGCACGCCCAGCGCCAGCGCGAGCGGGATCCCGGCCATCACGATCGCCATCGCCTTGCCCGGTAAGCGTTCTGGTGCCAGGCGGCGGGCGTAGCCTGCCAGCAGCGCCCAGACCACGCCGGCCGCGAGCCCGGCGACGAACCGGGCGACGAGGGTCAGCGGGAAGCTCGCCGAGAGCGCCGTGACCGTGTTGGCGACGGCGAAGCCCGCGACCCCGGCCAAGAGCAGCCGCTTGCGCCGCCAGCCCGCGGTGGCCGCGGTCAGCGGGATCGCCGAAACCGCGGTCCCGAGCGCGTAGATCGTCACGAGCTGCCCGGTGGCGGACTCGCTCACGCGCAGGCTCGCGCTCATCGCGGGCAGCACACCCGCGGGCAGGGCTTCGGTCAGGACGGTGATGAAGGCGGCCGTGGTCAGTGCCACCAGCGCGCCGAGGGGGAGTCTCGGTTTTGCTGCGTTCCGGTCGGACATGCCGGTTATGCTCCAACCCTCACATATGTGTGAGGGTCAACCCGGCTGAGGTGAGGTCGAGCACATGCGGATCGGCGAGCTGTCCGAGCGGACCGCGACCTCCCGCCGGCTCCTGCGCTACTACGAGGAGCAGGGCCTGATCAACTCCGCCCGCTCCCCGAACGGCTACCGCGCCTACGACGCGAAGCTGGTGGACCGTGTCCTGCAGATCAGGGGCCTGCTCGACGCCGGGCTGCCGACCAGGATCATCCGGCGGATCCTGCCCTGCCTCGACAAACCCCGCGTCATCCACTTCCCCGACGCGACCCCGGAAATGCTCGCCACCCTCGAAGCCGAACGTGACCGCATGACCGAGCGCATCGCTTGCCTGATCCGCAACCGCGACGCCGTGGCCGCGTATCTCGACGCGGTGCGCGAGACGCGGGCTCAGCGCTGATCGTCCACAGAGGACATTCTGAGCCGGGCGACCGGAGCCACCGAAGAGCCGTCCTGAAGCGGCGCGGTCAGGGCACCAGGTCGGCGTACACCACGACGTTGTCCTGGTAGCTGTGCTCGGCGTGGTCGAACACGCCGCCGCAGGTGATCAGCCGCAGCTGCGGTTTGTCGCTGTTGCCGTAGACGGCGTCCTGCGGGAACTGGTCCTTGGGGACCTGGGTGGTGCGCTCGACCACGAATTTCAGGTGCTTGCCGTCGTTACGGTCGATGTCGACCTCGTCGCCCGCGACGAGGTCCTTGAGCTTGAAGAAGATGCCGGGCTTCCGGTCCCCATCGACGTGCCCGAGCACGATCGCCGGGCCGATCTCGCCGGGCACCGGGGACAGCCGGTACCAGGCCGCCTGCATCGGCGTCTTGACCGAGGGGACGGAGATCTTGCCGTCTACGGTGACGGCGACCGCGATCAGGCTGGACTCCGCGCCGATCTTCGGGATCCGCACCGAGGTCGGCCGGAGGCCCTTGAACGGCTTGGTGATCGGGACGGCCGTGTCCGCGGCCGCGGCGGGCGGCGGCGGCGAGTCCGGGGAACCGCAGCCGGTCGCCGTCAGGCAGAGGAGCAGGACTGCGGCGGCGCGGCGGACCTTGGTCGTCACGGGGTTCAGAACCGGGCCGTGCCGCCGAAGCCGGTCTCGACCCCGCCCTTCGGCGCGTACCGGACCTGCGCCCTGGGCTGGGTGCCGCCGGTTTGCACCGGACCGGTCGCCGCCGTGGTGTCAGCCGTGGTGTCAGCGGTGGTGCCGGTCGTGGTGCTCGGGGTCGCAGCGCTGGTGCCAGGGGGCGTGGTGGTCGTGCTCGTGGTCGCGGGGGTGCTCGGCGTGGGTTCCGGGGTGCTGGTCTGCTCGGGCGGTGCCTGCTCGAACTCGATCTCACCCTGACCCGCGACCTTGTCGCACGTCCAGCTGAAGCTCGCCGTCGCGCCGGGGACGGCGCCGACGACCCGGACGTCGTAGTTCCAGTACCGGCCGTCCGCCTCGTCCTGGTCCGGTCCGGCGACCACGCTCAGGTTCGCGGTCGCGACGTCGGAGGGCGCGCCCGACGCGCAGGCGATCACCAGCACACCTTCGCCCGACAGGTTGACGTAGCCGTGGCCGACGTTGTCCTGGTACGGCTTCTCCGGCGGCGTGGTGGACGTGGTCGCCTCGGTGGTCTTGACCTGCTGCTTCTCGCCGTGTGTCTGAGGAGCGGATGCGGCAGGCGGGGCCGGGGTCCCGGAGGTCGGCGTGACCGAGGTGGACGGCGTCTCGCTGGCGGACGACGTCTCCGTCGGGACCGCGGTCGGGCTGTCCGAGGTGGTGGCCGGGCTGCTGCTGGGATCGCCGGTCTGCGCGGACGCGGCGGGCGCGAGGGCGAGAGTGAGCACGGCACCCGCGAGCGCGGCACCCGCGAGACGACCGAGGGGCTTCTTCACGACGACTCCCAAAGAACGACTTCCAAAGAACGGCGACTTCCCAAGAACACGGCACCGGCGAGCGATTGCGGAGATCCTGCCCCACGACGGACCGAAAAGGAAACGCGGCGAAGGTGAGGAAAGACACGTCCGAATTCGGTAACGCACGGGCTCCAACGACCGATGCATACGGCTCGTGAGCTGACGAGCCCGGCGAGAAAGCCCTCGGCGTCGCTACCGAAAGGTAACACGGCACGCGGCCGCGTGTCACTGGCCGCGCCGAGCCGATCCTGCTGCGTCACCGGTGCCGGTTCCGGCAATGGAGAAACCGACATCAAGGGCGAAGTCGACAGGGTTACTGATTAGTAATAACGATAAATGTACCCGCGGTAAGTCAATGCCATTCCCATTAAGTAACAAGCGTGATATCTGTCATAGGAGTTGCGGTAAGCGGTTTTTCTTAACCGCCAATAGATATCCGGCCCCGCTGAGCAGGGCTTATGGCCTGCTTTCTCGGTACAGATAGCTCCGGACCTATGGAAGCTATAGGCCGAAGTCAGGTTGACACCCGAATGGCCCTCAAATAACTTGGCACTGGGGGGAGGGATCGTCGCGCGGTCACGCTGGCTGGGAACTGTGACCGCGCCGATCGCTCGTATCGCTGCCGATCGTTTTGCGGAGAACCTTACTGGGGTTGTGGTCTCCGTCGCGTCCGGTGCGATCAGTTCTTTGTTTTATTCATCTCGACTTCACCGTTGTGGAAACCTGGGGGTTTTGGTGTCTCTTGTCAACATTGACGTCACGTTGCGTGATGGCGGCTATCGCAACGGATTCGCGTTCGATCTCGATTACGCCCGCACGCACGCGAAACTGAGTGTCGCGGCCGGTTTCGACTGGGTCGAGATCGCTTACCGCAAGGGGTCTTTCAAGCAGACCCCGGACCTGGGCCTGACCGGGCGGGGCGATGACGAGTACATCGCCGCGATCGCCGACGAGGTCGGGGCCGGGCACGTCGGGCTCATCCTGCACCCGAAGAACATCGACGGCGAGGACATCCCCGCCATGTACCGCGCGGGCGCCCGGCTGCTGCGGGTGTGCGTGCCGGCGGGCGACCCGGCCGCGGCGTGGGACTGCGTGCGCCAGGCCAAGGAGGTGGGCTTCACGGTGTGCGTGAACCTCACGCGGGTCTCCCAGATCGACGCCGCGAAGGTCGTCGGCCTCACCGTCGCCGCGGCGGACGCCGGCGCCGACGTGCTCTACCTCGCCGACTCCAACGGGAGCCTGCTCCCCGCGCAGACGGCCAAACTCACCACGCTGTGCCACTCGGTGGCCTCGTGCGCGATCGGGCTGCACGCGCACAACAACCTCGGCCTGGCGATGTCCAACGCGCTGTCCGCGGTGCAGGCGGGCGCCACCTGGATGGACTCCTCGCTGCTGGGCATGGGCAAGGGCCCCGGCAACCTCGTCGCCGAGCACTGGATCGCCTACCTCAACCGGCTGGACCCCGACGGCGGCTACGACCTGGGCACCGTCCTGTACCTGGCCGACCTGCTCGGCAGCAGCGTGCCGGAGTCCGCGCCGTCGCTCCCGCTGCCCGACCTGGTGCTCGGCCACTTCGACCTCTCGGTGGAGTCGCGCAGCAGCATCGTCCATGACGATCACCGCCACGCCGTGAACCTCGCCAGGACGCTGTCCTCGGGGCAGGCGCTGGCCGGTTCGGCCGCGGGATGATCGACGCGCACCTCCGGCTGGCACCGGCGGGGAACACCAGCGCGTGCGGGCACGCGCTGGTGTTCTCCCCGGTCCTCCCGCAGTGGGACGAGGGGCGCTTCTTCGCGCCCGTCACCCGGCTGCTGACCGGGCTCGGTTACCACGTCACCGTCGTCGACACCCTCTCGCTGGCCGACGAGACGATGACCGGCGTGCCCGAGCTGGCCGCCAGGTGGTCGGCGGAGCTCGCGGAACTCGGCCCGGTCGAGCTGTTGCTGGGCAACGCGCTGGGCGGCGCCGTCGCGCAGGCGCTCGCGCCGGTCGTGGAGCCGTCGCGGGGCGTGGCCCTCGTGTCGTCCCCGACCCGCGCCGACCCGGTGCTCGCCGAGCGCCTGACCTCGGTGGCGGTGCTGGCCGAGAGCGGGAACGTCGAGGCTTCGCTGGCCCTGCTGGAACGGCTGGTCCAACCCGAAGGCGCCGGGCCCCCGCCGCCGCGGCCCCGAGACGGCGCCCCGGACGAGGCGGCCGGAACCCGGATCGCCAGGGGGATGCGTCTCCTGCTCGGACTCGATCTCGTCGACCTGGTCACCGACTATCCGGGTCCCCTGCTGCACGTCGTCGGCGAGCGGTCCCAGCTCGTCACCCGTGCCCACGTGGCGGGCGGGGCGCGGCACGAGATCGTGTCCGTGCCCGGCGCCGGCATGCGTCCACATCACGACCGGCCGGAGCTCGTCGCCGGTCCGCTCACCCGTTTCGCAAAGGAGAACCCCGGCCGATGAAGAGCGTCGCTGTGCTGCCAGGGGACGGTGTCGGCCCCGAGGTGGTCTCGGCCGTGCTGCCCGTCCTCGAACGGATGGGGCTGCCGCTGGACTTCCGGGCCGGTGAGGTGGGGTGGACGTCGTGGTGCGAATCCGGCGACGCGATCCCGCCCGCGACCTGGAAGCTGCTGGAGGAGACCGACACCTGCCTGCTGGGCGCGATCACCAGCAAGCCCGTCCGTGAGGCGGAACGCGAGCTGGTCGACGGCCTGCGGGGCACCGGACTGAAGTACGTCTCGCCGGTGCTCCAGCTCCGCCAGCGCCTTTCGCTGTACGCCAACGTCCGTCCCGTCGTCGACCTGCGCGCCGACCGGTTCCGGTTCGTGGTCATCCGGGAGAACACCGAGGGTCTCTACGCGGGCCTCGACTTCCACGGCATGGACGGCGCGCTGTGGGACCTGGTCAAGGGCCATCCCAACGCCGCCGCGTCGGGCCCCGCGGACACCACCGCCACCCTGCGGCTGCAGACCCGGCACGGCATCGACCGGCTGCTGCGGTTCGGCTTCGAATACGCGCGCAAGCACGACCATCGCCTGCTGACGCTGGCCGACAAGCCCAATGTGCTGCGCGACAGCAGCAACTACCTGCGTGAACGCCTGGAGCTGATCGCCGCCGAATACCCGGGTATCGAGACCGAGATCCTCAACGTCGACGCCGTCGCGCTGTGGATGGTGCGCCGTCCCGAGCGGTTCGGCGTCATCGTCGCGGAGAACATGTTCGGCGACATCCTGTCCGACCTCGGCGCCGGGGTGATGGGTGGCCTCGGCCTGGCGCCCAGCGGCAACATCGGGGACGACGGCAGCTACTTCGAGCCCGTCCACGGCAGCGCCCCGGCCATGGCCGGGCAGGCGAAAGCCAACCCGATGGCGTTGTTCCTGACCGCGACACACCTGTTGCAGCACCTGGAACTGCCTGCCCCGGCCGCGCAGATCCACGCCGCCGTGCGGGCTGTCGTGCGGGCACGCCGGTCGGTGACCTACGACCTCGGCGGCACCGCGACCACGTCGGCGGCCGCGGCCGCCGTGGAGGACGCGCTCACCTCGACCGGACCGGGCAGGCAGGCGTCGGTCATCGCCATCGGCGACGAGCTGCTGAGCGGCGCGGTGCTCGACACCAACAGCGGCGAGGTCGGCAAGCTGCTGGACGGGGCGGGTTACCAGGTGCGGGCCCGGCTGACCGTCGGCGACACGCTGGCCGACATCCAGGACGCCGTCCGGTCCCGGCTCGGGGTGGACGACGTGGTCGTCGTCCTCGGCGGCCTCGGCCCGACGTCCGACGACGTGACCAGGGACGCGGTCGCGGCCGCCTGCGGCACTCCGCTGGAACACCGCGAGGAGGCGTGGCAAGCGGTGCGTGAACGGCTGGAGTCGTTCAACCTGCCCGTGCACGAGGACAATCGGCGTCAGGCGTCGTTCCCGGCGGGCAGCGACCTGGTGCCCAACAGCAACGGAACCGCGTGGGGCGCTCGTGTCGCGCTGCCCGGCACCCTGGTGCTGATGCTGCCGGGGCCGCCCCGGGAATGCCTGCCCATGGCCGAAGCCGCGATCGACCGGCTGCCGCACGTCAGCCGTCCTCCGGCGAGCACTTGGCGGTTGCTCGGCGTCATCGAGGGGGACATCGCCGCTGACGTCGACGCCGTGGCCTCGTCGGTCGATGCCAAGGTGTCCTACCTGTGGAACTACCCGTACGTCGACGTCACGGTCACCACCGACGCGCCACCGGAGCAGCTGGACCGGCTGCTGGCCCCGCACGTGGTGAGCCGCGCCGGGCGTGACGCCTTCGCCGAACTCGCCGACGCCGGGCCGTTTTCGTTCTCCGGCGTCGAACTTTCCTTTGCGGACAAGGAGTTCCAGGCGGGCCTGGAGCGGGTGGGCCTCGACGAGTCCCCGACCGGGCAAGTCGTCGAGCTGCGCGGGCAGGCCGTCTGGTCCGGCGGGGCCACCGAGTATTCCGGCACCCTCGAACTGACCGCCGACGTCTCCGTGGGTGGCGCCACCCACGGGTTCGCCTTGTCCATCCCCCATCGCGGGCCCGAGGTCGTCGACTACGCGGCCGCTTTCTTCGCCTGGAGCGTCAGCCGGGCCCTCACCCGTCAGGAGGAGTCATGAAGCCGGACCGCGAAGTGGTCGAGCGCCTCGCCGCGCTCGACACCGCCGCCATCTCCGACGCGCTGGACAGCCTGGGCCTTTCCGGTGTGCTGGCCGGGATCGCCGCCAGGGTGCCCGGCGCGCGGGCCTGCGGGATCGCGCACACCGTGACCTACCGGCCGGTCAGCGGGGACGGACCGAAGTTCCGCAACGCCGCCAACTACCTCGACGACGTCCCCGCGGGCTCGGTCGTCGTGGTGGACAACGGGGGCGACACCTCGTGCACGAACTGGGGATCGCTGCTCACCGCGGTCGCCAAGGCCCGCGGGGTCCAGGGCACCGTGCTCCACGGTTCCGCCAGGGACCTCGCCGAGGTCCGTGAGGCCGGATATCCCTTGTTCAGCACCGGGATCACCATGGTCAGCGGGAAGAACCGGGTCGAGCTGCACCAGGTCGGCGAGCCCGTCGCCGTGCACGGGGTCACCGTGCGCCACGGTGACGTGATCGTCGCGGACGACAGCGGCGCGCTGGTCGTCCCGGCGGACCGGGCGGCGGAGGTCGCCGAGCGGGCCGAACGCGTCGACGCGACCGAGCGCGAGATCGCCGACGCCATCGGGCGGGGACAGCGCCTCGACGAGGCCAGGAAGACCTTCGGGTACGCGACTCCTTGGCAGGAAAAGGAAAGCGCCGGTGCTTGAGCTCGCCTCGGGGGTCGTCGACCTGCACTACCACGCGGGCGCGGACCTCTACCGGCGTCGTCATTCCGTGCTGGAGGCCGGCCGTCGCTACGCCGCCCACGACGGCTGGGTCGTCGCCAAGAGCCATCTCGGCTCGACGGCCTCGGTGGCGTGGGAGGCCCGTCAGGAAGGGCTGCCCGTCTCCGGTTCGCTGACGCTCAACCACATCGGCGGCGGGCTGGAGACCAGGACGATCGAGCGGGCGGTGTACCAGCACGGCGACGACGGGCCCGCCAGGCTGGTGGTCTACCTGCCCACCCTCGTCGGCTCCCGGCACGCTTCGGCGCTCGACCGCGTTCCCTTCCACCCGCTGCTGGACGTGGCCGGACTCCGCGGGCTGCGAGTGACGGACGAGTCGGGGCAGCTGACCCCGGCGGTCTGGGAAGTGCTGCGCGCGGCGCGGGATCTGCCAGTGGTCCTCGCCACCGGGCACGCGAGCCGCGACGAGGTCTTCCGCATCGTGGACGCCGCGCTCGAGTGCGGGCTCGACCGGCTGCTGCTGACCCACCCCACGCACCCGATGTGCGGCCTGACCACGCCGGACATCGAGTCGCTGGCCGGGACAACGCAGGTCCACCTGGAGCTGACCGGGCTGACCCGGCTGCTGGGGCACCACGACGGTGCCCGCTTCACCGAGATCCTGTGGTCCCACCCGCGGCTCGTGGTCAGCTCGGACCTCGGCCAGCCCGACCAGCCCGACATCGACGAATGGCTCCGGACCAGCGCCCGCTGGTTCGCCGAAGCGGGCCTGACCGCGCGGCAGATCAGGGAGCTCACCGTCGAGACCCCCAGCCGGCTCTTGGCCGTCTGAGGACCGAACCACCCCACCACCAAACAGTTACAGGAGCGCGAAATGCCACTCATCCACGTCAACCAGCCGATCGGGCAGACCACCGAGCAGAAGAGCGCCATCGTCGCCGAACTGACCGACGCCTACGTGCGGGCGACCGGCGCGAAGCCGGAGTCGGTCTGGATCACCATCGAGGAGACCAGCAAGGACAACTGGGGCATCGCGGGCGAAACGCTGACCACCCGCGCCGCGCGCGCCAAGTAGACCGCCGGGCTCTCGGCACCCGGCGTTCGCGGCGGAACCTCGTCGCGACGCCGGGAGCCGATTCAGCGTGGGAGCAGGTCCCCGGCCGCGGCGATCTCCCGCACCGTCGCGGCGTGGCCGCCGTCCCGCAGCGCGGCGAGGCCGAGCCGCTCCCGCGGCACGTCCGTCTCCGCGAGGGGGTGCCACACCAGCTGCGGATCCGTGGCGACGGTCGATTCCGGGCGCAGGGCGACGAGATCGTGCACCGAGCCCAAGGTGTAGGTGAACAGTGCGTGCCGGTCGCCGTCCACGGTGTGCAGCCGCGGGTTCCAGCCGTACGCGGTCACCTCGGCCAGCAGCCTTTTGGCGTATCCGGGCGCGCGCCGGGCGTCGAACCACAGCAGTCGCTGACCCCGCAGATCGTTCCAGGTGAACGATTCTTTCTTCGCGAGAGAATGGTCGATGTGCGTGACGACACCGAGTTCCTGATCGCAGACCGTGGCGACGATGAGATCGGGTTCGTCCGCGGGCAGGCGCACGATTCCGAAATCCAGCTCGCCGAGTCTCAGCAGTTCGATTTGCCGGGTCGAGGCGTGTGCGCTGAACGTCGTCCCGATCGATTTCCCCGGAGGCGCCGAGCAGTGCAGGGCGAGCGTTTTTTCCATCAGCGCGAGCAAACTGGCCGGCACTCCCGCGCACACACCCACCCGAACGGCCCTCGACGTCGAACCCGCTTCGGCCAGTACGGTCTTGAGCTGGTCGAGGATCTGCTCCACCCCGTCACGGAACACCTTGCCGCCCGCGGTCAGTTCGACACCACGGGCGTTGCGCACGAACAGCGTGATGCCGAGCCTGCGTTCCAGGCGCTGGATGAGCTGACTCAGACTCGGCTGGGCGATGTCGAGTTCCTGTGACGCTGCCGATATCTTGCCCGTTCTGGCGACGGCGAGAAAATACCTGAGGTGACGTAATTCCAAGCCGTCCAGCTCTTCCACCGAAAACCCCCAGGCGTCGCACTCAACTGATGTATAGCTTAACACCTATACCTGGCATAGGAACTCAAGTCTTCGACACTGGGCTCGACGGCACCTAGCCTTGACTTGGCCTCCGGTGTTTCCTTGTGTTCGCCCTCACCGGCCGCCGGATGATCGCTGAGTACCACCGCGTAACCACACGAAGGAATACCCATGCCCTCGCAAATGAGTGCGACCTCGTCCACCAGCGACGCCGGGATGCGGGACTCCGTGCCGGTGGTGCCCGCCGAGCAGTCTCCGCCGAGGTCCGCCGCCGCCTTCCGGGTCGTCACCGCGGCCATCGCACTGGCGCTGGCCGCCAGCGGCACCCCCTCGCCGCTCTACGTCGACTACCAGGCCCAGTGGCACTTCTCCGCCGCGACGCTGACGATCATCTACGCGATGTACGCGGGCGGCGTGGTCGTCACCCTCCTGCTCGCGGGCGGCCTGTCGGACCGGGTCGGGCGTCGTCCCGTGCTGCTCGGCAGCGTGGTGGCGCTCATGGCGAGCCTGGTGGTCTTCCTGCTCGCCGACAGCACGGTCTGGCTGGGCGTCGCGCGCCTGCTGCAGGGCCTGGCCACCGGCGTGTTCACCGGCGCGGCCGCCGCCGCGCTCACCGAACTGCACCCCCGGCGCGACAGCCGGATCGCGGCACTGGTCAACAGCATGTCGACGTCGATGGGCATCGCCGTCGGCGCGGTGCTCGCCGGCGCGCTCGCCCAGTGGGCCCCCTTCCCGCTGCGGACGCCGTACGTGGTCCTGATGGTGGCTTCCGCCGTGGTCCTCGTCGTCATCGCCCTGCGCGTGCCGGAGACGGTGACCCGCCAGGACAAGCTCCGGCTCGGCGCGCTGCTCCGGCCGCAGCGGATCAGCATCCCGCCGGAGACGCGCAAGCAGTTCGTGATCGGCTGCCTCGGCGTGCTGGCCGCCTGGTCGGTGGGCGGGCTGTACCTCGGCCTCGGCGGCAGCCTGGCCAAGGAGCTGCTCCACGTGAACAACCACCTGGTGGCCGGTTTGGTGATCCTGACCGTCCAAGGGGTGGGCGGCCTGTCCCAGCTGGGCTTCACCCGCGTGTCCGGCAAGACCGCTTCGGTGCTCGGCTGCGTGGCGCTCATCGTCGGCATGGCGGTGGTGTCGACCTCGGTCTTCGTCTCGAGCGCGGTGCTGTTCCTGCTCGGTGACGCGGTCACCGGTGTCGGGTTCGGCCTCGCCTTCATGGGCGGCACCCGGCTGGTGACGCAGGCCGCCCCGGCCGCGAAGCGGGGACAGGTGCTCGCCACCTTCTTCGTGGTGGCGTACCTCGCGATCTCGGTCCCGGTGATCGCGGCGGGCGTGGTATCCGTCCACATCGGACTGTCGTCCACGTTCTACCTGTTCGCGGCGATCATGGCCGTGATCGCCCTGGTGACGCTGGTCTGCACACTGCTGTCCCGCGACGCGGACCCGACCACCTGACCTCGCCCGCCCACCCTCCCGCTTACTGCCCCTGAAGGCCCC
>NZ_JAYMZS010000107.1:0-30487 GCF_035828755.1 Amycolatopsis sp. H20-H5
TCGCAAACCTCATATTTCCAGACAGGAGGTCATCCCCATATTGCGCCCTGTGCCCGTCGCACCCAGCCGCAGACGATCACGCGCTGCTACATCGACGTCACGCTAGATGATCTTGCCTTTGCCGTGCACCGGCGGCAAGGACGCCGGCGTTCGGGAGAAGTAAAGTTCCGCTGTCGAGAGCCAGAGCGACGTAGGTCATGCCTAGGTGGGTGACGCGTCCGGTAAACGGGTCGTTAAGCGCCCCGGAGCGGACTTCGATGGTGTCGCCGATACGGAAAGGACGTACTGCCAGAATGACCAGTCCGGCGAACACGTTGCCGAGCGTTTGTTGTGCTGCGATGCCGACCACGACGCCGGTGAGTGCGCCACCGAGGACGAGCTGCTGGAGGGGTACGGCGATGAGGCTGAGTGCCGTCAGCGAAACTATGCAGTAGCCGATGGTGGTGATAATGACGCGGACTGTCGAGCTGGCGGCGCCGAAACGCCGGTGCGTCAACCTGCCCTCGACATGAGCGCCGAGGATGCGGGTCGCGGTAACGCCACCCACGATGAACATCAGGGTACCGCCGAAGGTCAGGGCCTTGCTCCAGAGATCTGGGCGTCCGTCGAAGGGCGAGGTGCCGGGCACCCCGACGAGTGTGAGTCCGGTCACCGCGACAACGAAGGCCGCGATCAACCGCACGAACAACCACCGGCTCTCACGCGACGCAGGACGACCGTGGCCCGTTTCTGGTTCAGAGGTGTTCTCCAGCGCCATGGTCGCCATGTCCTGCTCCGTCATGTTCATGCCGACATTCCTATCATCTGGCTCGTCAAGCCACTGATCCCGTGAGCGACAAGGCGACTGGCAGGATCCGCGCCGATATAATGCGTACGTGGCCTGCGGCGAGGGCGGTGTCGTGCGGTGGTGATCCCGCCCAGCAAGCCCGAGAGCGTGGTGGTACCGGCGGATCCGCCGGTACCGTAGTAGATCTTCGAGCGGCTCAGGTGCTTGCTGTCCGTGGTCGTGGTTCCGGTGGTGAAACCGGGGGTGACCGCGAGTTGCTGGGTCTGTCCGGCGAGTCCGGTGCGCGACGTCGCCTTGACCACGTCGACGGTGCCGGTGGCTGCCGCGGGTGCGGCGGGGTCCGTTGCCGGGGCGGGGGCGGCCGGGGTGTTGCCGAGCAGTTGCTGCACGGTGGCGCGTACCTGGGCCAGGTTGACGTCCTGGCCGTGGGGGTCTTTGCCGAAGTGGTCGATCGGCAGAGTGACGAAGCTGATGTTGCCGCCAGTGAGGTTGGAGGCCTGCTGGGCGAAGCTGAGCAGATCTAGTCCCGAGTCGATGGCGATGTTCTGTTTGGCGACGGCGAGAATGCCCTGCGGCTTCGCCGGACTGGTGAACACGCCACCGTTCTTGAGCTGGTAGGCCAGGGAGGCGATGAACGCCTGTTTGGCAGCGTTCGCGGTCGAGGTCGGTGAAGTTCAAGCTTGGGTGGACGTAGGCGCGGCGTTGGCGGACGAACGCGACTGCCTATTCGGCGTTGACTTGTTGTTGTCCTTGGTGGAAGTTCGCGCCGGAGTAGTTGTCCTGGGTGTCGTCGTTGACGCAGACGGTGATCGGCTGGACGACTTGGGCGATCTGGAAGAACGCCACCAGGGTGACTTCGGTGAAGTAGTCGATGGCGACGCCGCCGCGGAACTGCCGGACGGTGGCGATTTCGGCGGCGCGGCCGGGGTCGCGGGTCTGTTGTTCGCGTTGGATCTTGTCGGTGCCACCTTGCGGCGAGTCGTTTGGATTTGGCATCGAGGGCGAGGCCGTGGGCCTGTTTGGTTTTGCCTTTACATGCTGGTCGGGGCAGCCGGGTAGGTCGACGTAGTCGTCGCGGGGGATGGAGATGGAGGTGGCGTTGCTGCCGTCGCCGGGGACGTGCAGGAGCATGAGGACGGTGGCGTTATAGCCGCCGTCTTGGCTGTCTCCTGTGTGGGGGGCGTCGTGGATGTCGTGAGGGAGCGGGTTGCTGTTTTCGTCGAGCCGGTTGTCTAGCCCCATGATCAGGATGTTGGTGTTGCCATGGGCAGAGGTGGGCGCGCGCCACCGCCGAGGACATTGGAGGTGTGCAGTCCCGCGATGAGGCTGGTGTACTGCGTCCAGGCGTAGCCGGTCGCGGCGAACACCACCAGCGACAGCACACCGACGAACGCCGCACCGGCCCCCGCCCACGACGGTTCCCGGAACCGTTCCGCGCGGTCCTAGCGCTGGGGGAGCCGGCACCGGGCTGTCCGCCGCTCGCGCGCACGAGCATCCCGCGGAGCCGGGCCAGGGCGAGCCGGTACGGTAGGCCGTCGCGGCGGGTAGTCCCGCCGCTGCCCGGGCGCCCGAAGCCGGGCCGATCCCCATCTCTACCTGACATCGACAACGTTCCCGCGATACAGAACAACCTGAGGTCAAGACGTGTGGTCACCAGGCGTGGTTGCCCACCCTCGTGAATACACCTCGAAATATGATCGGTATAGTCGGGGACCAAGAATCGCGCCGCTGGGCATTCCGAATCTGCTGTTTTACCTTCGGTTAATCTTTGTGGTACCGAATGATGCCGTGGGTCCCGTGTCATCGTCCCCTGATCCCACTACAACGCCGGTGAGCTTGGTGAATGCATCGCCTGCGGTGCTGCGAGCGGATGACGTAGGGTCTCGACGCATGTCTGTCACGTCCGCGGCCTTACCCGCACTGCCACGAGATCGCCGTACGGTCATGTCGCCCGGTTCAGGTGTGCGCGGGCTGGTCTGGTTCGCGCGGGCGTGTTTCGTGGTCGCGGCGATCCTGCTGACCATCCTCCACGTCGATCCCCGGTGGGGCGGTATCAATCCGATCGCTTCCATGCTGAGTGAGTACGCGCTGCGCCCGGGATGGTGGATGTGGGATTCCGCGCTGTGCCTGACCAGCCTCGGCTCGGTCGCGGTGACGATTGTGCTCTACCGGCAAGGATTGTTACGGGGCTGGGTTCCGGTGTCGTGCTTGGTCTTGTGGTGTGTGAGCGTGGTGATGGTGGCCGTGTTCACGAAGGATCCGCAGGGTGGCGCGGTCACCGCGGCCGGGAAACTGCACTTGTCCGCCACCGCGGTCAGTTGTGTCAGTTTGCCGTTGGGTGGATGGGTGCTGGGGCGCCGGTATCGCACCCACGAGCGATGGCGGGTCCTCGCCCGCTGGGTCCGTCGATCGGCGGAGCTGTCAGTTCCGTTCTTCCTGCCGTTTATTGTGCCTTTCGCCGTTCATGTCCTGGTCGGTGTTCAGCGGCTGCCCGCGTTGCCGACGGGCCTGCTCGAGCGCGTGATGGTGGCGCTGCAGCTGTTACTCCTCGCGGTCCTCGCGACCTGGGCGTCGCGGGCGACGCCCGGTGCGCCAACGCCTGTTCCAGCAGTCGTATAGACACGGCAAGGTCACAGCAAAGTGGGCGCCGGTTGTTCACGGGGAGCGTCACCGGCCGGCGTGGCAGGTGGCCGGTGGGGCGCCCGGGGGTTCAACGCCAGTGGTGATCCACTCCTGAGTGGACACTCAGTCTTTCCTCAGCATCCCCTCAGCGTCCCCTCAGCGTGGTGTTCCTATCGTGGATACGTGGCGACAAGTTCGATCGTTCTGGTGCTGCTGTTGTGCGCACTGGTTGTGGTCATGGTGTGGGGCTTCCGCCGCGCCGGAAGTGGTCCGCGCGCGGCATCTCCGCCGGCCTCGCCGGAGACACACACGCGACGACGAAAGGTTTCTCGTCGGCACGACGACGGCTAGCCGGTGACTTCGTCAAGCGGGTAGCGCGGTCTCGCCCGCATTCCTCCACGCCGACCGGGCAGTGAAACCGCCCGATGTGTTGTCGTCCACAGATGCTCGACTCCGCGCGCTGCGTTCGCGGGAAGGATGTCAGAGATCGTCACACCGCTGCCAGGTCCGCTTGTGGGCGCAGTGCCCGGACATCCCACTGGCGAAGTACCGACGCTGCGCGGTATGGAGCTGAAGCTCCTCGCGTTCGCGGCGGCCATCGTTACCGCAGCCCTGATTCTCGTCGAGGCGAACCAGCGCCACCCGTGGAGTTGGGCGATCCTCGGCTACGGCGTGGCGTACCTCGGGACTTTTGCTGTCGCCCATGCCGCGGTCCGCCGCTGGGCGCCGTACGCCGATCCGCTGATCCTGCCGTGTGCGGCGCTGCTGAACGGTATCGGGCTGGTCGTGATCTACCGGATCGACCTCGCACTGGAGGATCGGGCTATCCAGGGCGGTACCACGTTCTCGCCTGCGGCGCCAAAACAGATCTTGTGGACGGTGATTGGGCTGGCGCTGTTTCTCACCGTCCTGATCGTGGTGAAGGACCATCGCAAGCTGGCGCGCTACGGCTACCTCAGCGGCTTGGCCGGCATGATCGCGATCATGCTGCCGGCTGTCCTGCCGAGTTCGATCTCGGAGGTGAATGGGGCGAAGGTGTGGATCAAGCTCGGGCCACTGTCGATCCAGCCCGGTGAGTTCGCGAAAATTCTGCTCGTCGTGTTCGTCGCCTCGTTCCTGGTGTCCAAGGCGGATCTGTTCTTGGTGGCGGGTAAGAAGGTCCTTGGCGTCGAGCTGCCGCGCGCCCGCGATCTCGGCCCCATCCTGACCGCCGCGGGCGGGTGTATGGGGGTGTTGGCGTTCGAGAAGGAACTCGGCGCGGCGATGCTGTTCTTCGGGATCATCCTCGTCATGGTCTACGTCGCCACCGGGCGCGGTATCTGGGTCGTGCTGGGGATAGGGGTGTTCGCCGGCGGCTGCGTGGTCGCGTACAACCTGTTCAACCATGTGCGGCAACGGGTGGTGAACTGGATCGATCCGTTGGCGACGTATGACAAACCTGGTGGTGGATACCAGATGGCGCAGGGGTTGTTCGGTCTCGGTACCGGCGGGGTCGGTGGCACCGGACTTGGCGCGGGTCGCCCGGACATGGTGCCGGAGGCGAGCACGGACTTCATCACCGCGGCGATCGGTGAGGAGCTCGGTTTCATCGGTTTGGCCGCGGTCTTGATGGTGTACCTGCTGCTGGCGATGCGCGGGATGCGCGGCGCGTTGGCGGTGCGGGACACGTTCGGCAAACTACTCGGCGGCGGGTTGTCGTTCGCTGTGGTCATGCAGATCTTCGTCGTCGTCGGCGGTGTCACGAAACTGATCCCCGAAACCGGTATCACCGCACCTTTCCTGTCGAAGGGCGGGTCGTCTCTGCTGGCGAACTACGTTCTGGTGGCTCTGCTGTTGCGGATTACCGACGCAGCGCGGCGCCCCGCTGCGTCGCAGCCTCCGGCTCGGCTGCCTCAGACGCCGCTCGCCGAAACGCACACAGTCCTTGTGCGAAGACCCGGGATGACAGGGAACCTTCAGAAGGCCAATCATCGTGGGTGAACTGCGATGGAATGAAACACTGCGTACGGTAGTGGCAGATCGCGACACAAGCTGACGAGTGGGTCAGACGTCTATCACTGTGTTTACCGTGGCTGCCTGGACAACCGGGGCACGGGCAATGCACGCAAGTGGAACGGGTGGTGTGTGGTGACCTACGAGGGCAATGACGGCAGGCGTCCGCCTGCGGGGTCTCGTCCGTCATCGGGCGGTCGGGCGCGGCAGAAGATGGCGTTGCCCGGTCATGTGCCCTCGCCCTATGGCCAGCGGATCCAGCCGATGCGCTCCGAGCCGCCTCGTCCGCAGTATCCGCCGGGTCCGCCGCCGCGGCACGATCTACCGCCGCGGGGGCTGTCGGGTGAGCGTCCGCTGCGTCGTCGTCGGTGGGGGGTCGGCCGTATCCTGCTGACGCTGCTTGTCGTGTTCGTGCTGTTCGTCGCCGGTGTGTGGATATACCTGGAGTTCTCCATCAGCCGGGTTTCCGCGCTGCACGACTATTCCGGCCGTCCCGCGGCCGCGTCCGGGACCAATTGGCTCATCGTCGGCTCGGACAGTCGTGCCGGGCTCAGTACCGCCCAGCAGGACCGCCTGGCCACAGGAGACAGTTCCGACGCCGGTGGTGAGCGCACCGATACGATCATGATCGCGCACCTGCCCGACAACTCCACCAAGCCGGCGCTGCTGAGCCTGCCGCGCGATTCCCAGGTCAAGATCCCCGGCCACGGCACCAACAAGATCAACGCCGCATTCTCCCTCGGCGGCGCGCCACTGCTGGTGGAGACCGTCGAAGAAGCCACAGGCCTGCGGATGGACCACTTCGCCAAGATCGGCTTCGCCGGGTTCGCCAACATCGTCGACGCTATCGGCGGCGTAAACATGTGCCTCGACAAGGACATGAACGACACCGAGACCGGCGTCCAACTCAAGGCTGGCTGCCAGGACCTCAACGGCGCGCAGGCACTCGGGTTCGTCCGGATGCGCCACAGCGCCGCTACCCCGCGCTCGGATCTCGATCGGGTCGCCAACCAGCGGAAGTTCATCGGCGCACTCGTCAGCCAGATCGCCAGCCCCGCGACGCTGCTGAACCCGTTCGACGTGATCCCCCTGTTGTCGTCAGCGCCGGCCGCGCTGACCATGGACACTGGTGATCACGTGAACAATCTTGTCGGGCTGGCGCTGGGGCTGCGCGGTATCTCCTCGGGTGGGGTGACGACCACGACGGTCCCGGTGACGTCCGGTTCGGCGGAGAACTGGGACAAGACAAAGTCGACAGAGATGTTCGATGCTCTGCGTAGGGATACCGACATTCCCCAGAACGCGATCTTCAACTAGAAACCGCCTCCTGGCTTAAGGTCGGGTACTGGACGTACCGGGCGTTCAGCGTGTCCGCCGAGACGGCGCTCGGCTGTGCGGCACCGGACCGGCGTGGACCAGCTGATTGACGGTAGGCCCTCGCCATCGCGGCGACCAGGAGAGCGTTGAGCGCCATTGAGTCCGGTGACACCAGCGAGGAGAACGTCGCGCTGGTTGGTGCCGATCGGGATGTCGACGAGCGGCGGCGAACACCTGCCGCCTACGGTGGCGATCATCGTTGCGGCGTTCGCTGCTGTGAGGCCGGTCAGTGTTCGGCAAGTGCGGTCACATCTGCGCAAATCGGGACAAAGCCGATCGAGTGGCGTAACACGGCGGTGGTGCAGGATCTCGGCAGCCGCAGTGGGCACACTGAACGCATGAGCACAGACGCAAACGGATCGCGGCAGGCACCGCACGACTCTCGGAGCCCGACGAGAAAAGCATTGAACACACTGGCGCTGGGGGCACTGGGAGTCGTGTTCGGTGACATCGGCACCAGCCCCCTGTATGCGCTGCACACCGTGTTCTCGATCGACAACGGCGCGGTGCGGCCGGTGCCCGCAGACGTCTACGGCGTGCTCTCGCTCGTCTTCTGGTCGATCCTGCTCGTTGTGTCGGTGAAGTATGTCCTCTTCGTCATGCGTGCCGACAACGACGGCGAGGGCGGCATCCTCGCGCTGGCCGCACTGATCCGGCGGCGGGTCACCGGTAAGGCGCGGCTGGTGGCGGTCGCGACGCTGCTAGGTGTGGTCGGTGCGGCGCTGTTCTTCGGCGACAGCGTGATCACCCCGGCCATCTCCGTACTGTCCGCGGTCGAGGGCATCGACGTCGTCGCCCCGAGCGCGCGGGACGCCATTCTGCCCATCGGCGCGAGCATCCTGATCGTGCTGTTCCTCGCCCAACGGTTCGGCACCCACCGCGTAGGCCTGCTCTTCGGGCCGGTGATGCTGCTGTGGTTCCTCGTCCTGGCAGCGCTGGGCATCCCGCAGATCGTCGTCCATCCAGGTGTACTCCGAAGCCTCTCACCCAGCTACGCCGTGGTCTTCGCCGGGGAGCACCCCTACGTCGCATTCATCGCGATGGGTGCCGTCGTGCTGGCCATCACCGGCGCAGAGGCCCTCTACGCGGACATGGGGCACTTCGGCCGGCCACCGATTCGGCTGGCCTGGTTCGCCATCGTGTTTCCCGCATTGACCGTGAACTATCTCGGTCAGGGCGCGCTGATTCTGCAGCAGCCCGATGCCGTACAGAACCCGTTCTACCTGCTCGTCCCGAACTGGGCGCAGATCCCGATGGTCGCGCTGGCCACCGCCGCCACCGTAATCGCCTCCCAAGCCGTCATTTCCGGCGCCTACTCCGTCACGAGGCAGGCCATGCGGCTGGGCTTCCTGCCGCACATGAGGGTGCGGCACACCTCACGGCAGGAAAGCGGCCAGATCTACGTGCCCGCCGTGAACTGGCTGCTGCTGGGGGCCGTGCTCGTCCTGATGGTCACGTTCGGTTCGTCGGCGGCGCTGGCCACCGCCTACGGCGTGGCCGTGACCGGTACGCTACTGCTGACCACCACGCTGTACCTAGTGCTGGCCGGATCGGCATGGCAGTGGCACCCGTGGCGATTGGTGGTGGTCGCCGTCGTCTTCGGCGGCGTCGAACTGATCTTCTTTGCCGCCAACCTCACCAAGATCGGGCACGGCGGCTGGCTCCCGCTGCTGCTCGGCACGCTGACCGTCACGATGATGCTGGTCTGGCAGCGCGGCCGCCTCCTCATCACCAACCGGCGCACCGCCACCGAAGGTCCACTGACAGACTTCATCGAACAGCTACGCCTCCGACCCCCCACGCGGGTCCCCGGCACGGCCGTGTTCCCGCATCCGACCAAGGAGACCGTGCCGCTGGCACTGCGCGCCAACGCCGAGTTCAACGGCGTAGTGCACGAACACGTCGTCATCGTCTCCGTAGTCACCCAGGACGTGCCCCACGTGCCCCGCAACGACCGTCTCACCGTCGACTCGCTGTCCTCCCTCGACGACGGCATCGTGCACCTGTCCGTCCGCTTCGGTTTCCACGACGTCCAGAACATCCCCACAGCGCTGCGCGACGCGTTCATGCTCACCACCGAACTCGAGGCCGACCTGGACAACGCGTTCTACTTCCTGTCCCGGATCACCATCGAACCCGGACCGCGACGCGGCATGCCACCATGGCAGAAGCGACTGTTCATCAGCATGGCGCACAACGCCGCCTCGCCGGCGGCCGCTTTCCGGCTGCCGGTCGACCGCACCGTCGTCATGGGAACCCGGATCGAACTGTAGTCCGGTGCGAGCGAGGCGTACCCCCGAACCGGACGCGGAGCACAGCGTTGACGAAGCGGGGGAGTATCGGACCTGGTTAACGGCTCCGCTGGCTGCGCGGAGGTGGTCAGCTGTGCTGGTGGGTATGGTCGCCGTGGGAATGGGTGTGGCTGGTGCCGAGCGGTGCGGAGAGGTGGTGTTCGGTGACGTGCCCGCCGCGGATGACGATGGTGGCCTCGGGGGTGTCGCTGTCGCGCCAGAGGGTGTACTCGCCTTCGGCGAGCGTGGGGTAGACGGCGCTGTAGACGACTCCGGCGCGGGTGCGCCGCGGGTGCACCTGGTTGTGGGTACGCGGCGCGGCAGGGTCGGTGCCCGGGCTGATGTCGATCTCGGCTTCGTCGTCTTCCTCGCCGGTGTAGAGGACTAGCGCGCCGACGTCGCCGCCGATGTCGAGGACGACGGCGGACTGGACGGCGTGCAGTGATTGTTCGGTCATGGCTCCGAAGTCCTGGTCGGTGGAAAGGCCCGGATCCGCCGGGTGTACGCCGTGCGCACACCCGGCGGATTCATGCCGCGGGACGTTAACGTGCGTCGTAGCCGGAGTGCGGTGTGCCGAGGTAGGGGAACGACGGCAGGTAGTGCACGGTGTTTTTCGCGGTGAGGTCGGTGTTCGACGACGTCAACCCCGGAGTGATCGCGCCCGCCGCGGCGTCGGGGGTGTAAGTCTTGTCGATCAGCGGGTAGATCGCGCCGGCGATGGCGCGCAGTTCGATCGTGGTTACGTCGTCGAACACGCGGCGCCCGTTGGGATAACCGGCCGCGTCTCCGCCGACGAGGCCGAGGTTGGACGGGCTCGCGCTCGGCGGGATCGCCATGTTGAGCCGCAGCATGTCGGCCTGGGTGGCGCCGGTGTAGTTCTGGAAGCCCGGGATGATCCCGGCTGGGATCCCCGTCAGCAGCACCGCTTCGAGGTCGGCTCGAGGCTTCCCGGACTTGTTCAGCTTGTCGAGGTTCGGGAACACCCCGGGGTAGAGCACCGGAAGCAGCGTCGCCAGTTCGGGGTGGGCGACCTCGTCGACGAACTGCTTGTCGTTGTGCGGCTGCGCGGAGTTGAAGAGGTCCTTCTTGCCCAGCGGGATGAGGACCTCGTTGACCAGCGGGTTGCCGAGTCGGGAAACCTGGACGTACGGGCCGATGTTGAGGACCTCGCCGGGTTTCGGGACGTTGTACACGCGGGTCTGCTGGCGGCTCGCGGTGGCCCACACCCCGATCGTGGACTGCGGGTCTTTCGGGTCCGTGTACTTCGGCGACAGATGGGACTTGGGGACCTGCAGCACGATGGAGTGGATGTTCTTGTTGGCCGTGGAGTTGACCCCCGGCGCGGCCGGCATCTTGTTGAGCACGTTGAGCTGCTGGAAAGGCCGCAGGTCGCCGAGGTCGAAGATCGCACCCAGGTCGACGTAGAAACCTTCGGCCCGCTGTCCGGCGAAGACCTTGCCGCCGAGTTCGGTGGTGGTGACCGCGGACGCGGCGAGCGCGGCGTAGTTGGGCGTCGAGGCCGGGCCGATGTTGCACGGCGGGCACGGGGCGTTCTTCACACCACCGCGGACCCTAGTCCCGTTACGGTCCACTTTGGTCATCGAGTAGAACTGGCGGCGGTTCCAGTTGGGGCTGTTTAGCGCGGTGATGGGCCCGGTGTTGTAGAGGAAGGTCTTCTCGTTCCGGATTTCGGTGTGGAACCGGAACTGGTAGGAGATGTCCGCGGTCGCATTGCCGGAGTTGCTGACGTGGATCTCGTACAGCACGTCGTCACCGAACTCGAAGAAGTTCGGGCCGCCATCGGGGTCTTCGAGCGGAACGAAGTTCGCGATCAGGGTGACGGTGTCGGGTTTGTCGGGGGAGACGAACGCGTACACGTCGGTGTTGTCGGCCGCGGCCAGGGTGATCGTGCCGCTGAGGTTCGGTTGCGCCAGCACCAGCGTGACCATCAGCAGCGCTGCCGGTATGACGGGCACCAGCAGGTGCCCGTCATGGGTGCAGCACGTCGGCCTTGGTCACCAGGGTGAGCTCGCCCCACAACGTGAGCGCGACCTTGGCCATCTCGACCGGCTGCAACGAGACCGGGCCGAGTACGAACCAGCGCTGCGCCCGGTCCGCGCTGGTGCCCAGCGGGGTGAGCACGAGGACCCGGGATCCAAGGCAAACGGCCGTCGCGATTGAGGAGAGTTTCCTGATCCGGTGCGGTGGCAGGCGCAGGCCGATCCAGAACATCACCGCGCCGATGACCACGAACATGAGATGCCTGCGGCACTGTGTGTATACGCCAGAGTCTCTCGCTGGGTCGTAGGACGACCGTGATGACGCGGAGAGCACCATGACGATCCCGACGACGGTGAGCAGGCCGCCACAGCGCGAGCACCAGGTGAAACGAGGCCAGTCGCCAGCACAGCCATGCGGTCAAGTCCGTCCGTCCGCACGGCCGTTCGTACGGCCCTGATGCCGCCGCTTCGGGCGCGTTTCGTCGCGTCCGCTGACCCTCCCGGTCGGCCGACGAGCTGGCGGGCACACTCGTCACGCTGGGTGCAGCTAACCCGGGATCAACACTTGCCGAAGGGGTCGCGGTGCAACCTGGTCAGCATGGGGGCGAGCACAGACGGTGAGCCATGGCCAGTCACTGCGTCGCTGCTCCATCGTCGAGCTTCCCCGCCGTTCCTGATCGGTCATGGTGCCCGCCTGTAGCGTTCAACACCACCAGTCTAGGAGACCCGCCACCTCACCCGGCGGCCTTTCGACTCCTGACGAACTCATTCGTGCGAGCACGACTGCCCTACGATGGGTCTTGCCGGTTCCGCAGAGATCGCGGCGAGGCTGAAGGAGGTACCAGTGTGTTCGGTCTTAGCCTGGAGCATCTGCTGATCCTGCTGGTCGCCGGGCTGTTCATTCTCGGACCGGAGCGGTTGCCGGAGTCGGCTCAGTGGCTGGCACAGACTATGCGCCGGGTCCGTGACTACGCCTCCGGTGCCCAGGAGCAGCTCCGGGCGGAGCTCGGGCCGGAGTTTCAGGATCTGCGCAAGCCGCTGCGGGATCTGCAGGCGCTGCGGGAGTTCAATCCGAGGACCGTCGTGAACCGCTACCTGCTCGACGACACCTTGACCACCGAACGCACGATGACTGCCACCCCGGCGGGTGGCGGTCAGGTCTCGGCGTCGACGGCAACGGCCGCGGTGAGGCCGTTAGAGCCTGGCGAGCGGGCACCAGTCGATCCGGATGCCACCTGAACCACAGCCGCGTGTCGTGTCCACGCGCCGAGCAGGACCAGCAACACCAGTTCCAGGATCGCCATCAGCCGTTCGACCAGCCCGGTCGCGACGGTCGGCACGTGGCTGCCCAGCATGAGGTTGAGGGCGAAGGGGACGATGAACGCAGGAAGAACGGGATCGCGGCCAGCGCGAGCCGACGGGACCAGGTTGCGAACCGCCGCCACTCCTGCCGGGTGCGGTGCCGGCGGCCTAGCGCCCAGCCGACGACCGGGAGACTGACGCAGCTCAGCGCAGTCGCGTAGAGGTGAATTTTGCCGGTGATGCTGACCGTGCCGCCTTGCGGGTCCTTGGTGAATACCACGACCCCGAGCAGGCTCGCACACCACAGGGCCATCGCGTTGGCCACCGGCCAGCCGAGCAGTACGCGGGCCCGGTGCATGGCCAGCAGCACCGGGGCCGAACCGGCGGCGGTCGGTAGCAGCGTGCCGTCCCACAGCCACCAGCCAGGGCACAGCGCGTAGTCACTGGGCATCGCGGTGACGGGTCGATCGGCCCGGCCTGGGGATCCACATGCAGCACCAGCAACAGTGCCGCGGCGAGTGCGAACGCACCGAGGGCGGCTAGCACGAGCGGCCGTACCCGGCCACCCTCTGCCTGTGCCGGAACCGGCGACCACAGCAGCATGCGTTCGAGCAGTACTGTGCCGATCCGCGAGCCGGTCAGTTGACGCAAGGGATGCCGCTGCCGTCGACCGTGCCACCCTGCGGGCGGCCGTTCACTGGCGGCTCCGGTGTGGCGGGACCAGGCGGTGGCGTGGTGGTGGGCGCGCCGGGCGCGGCATCGGCACCGTGCGGCCCGAGCGTGCGCGGCAGGGTGAAACCCGCGCCAAGGGTGATCCGGACGCGCCCTCGCGGAATGCGGGAATCCGCGGTCACCGCAAGCCCGCCGAGCAGGGCGGCCGCGGTGCCGGCGTCGGCTTTCGCGCCGGGCCCGTAGGCGACCGCCGACGCACCGGCAGTGGTGTTGGCCAGGTCGCCGGTGTGGAACCCGTACGGGCCCAGCGCCTGCGCCACCGTGGCCGCCAGGCCGGTACGGCCGGTGGCGTTGCGAACGTCGACCGTGGCCGAGGCCTGCGCCTGCGTCGTCGCGGGCGGCGGGGCCGCCAGGCCGAACGCCGTCCGCACCGCGGTGCGGACCTGGTCGACGTCGACCTTGTTGACGTCCTGGCCGTTGACCTTGTCGAAGCCCGCGATCGGCAACGTGGAGAATTCCAGGTTGCCGCCGGTGAGGTTCTGCGCCTGACCGGCGAAGGACAGGAGGTTCCAGCCGGCGGAGATCACCACGTCTTTCTGCGCGGTGTCGATGAGGTTGTTCAGTTTGGGCAAGTCGGTGAAGGTACCGGCGCTGCGCAGTTTGTGCGCCACGGAGGCGAGGAACGCCTGCTGGCGGTGGGTGCGGTCGAGGTCACCGTTGTCAAGGCCGTGGCGCTGCCGTACGAATGACAGTGCCTGCGAGCCGTTCAGAGTTTGGTGCCCGGCGGGGAAGTCCGCGCCGGAGTAGCTGTCTTTGACCGGGTGGTTCAGGCACACCTCGACGCCGTCGAGCGCGGTGGCGAGGTCATAGAACCCGGCCAGGTTGACCTCGGCGAACCGGTCGATCGGCACCTCCAGGAAACCGCGCACCGTCTCGAGGGTCTTCTTCCTCCCCGCGTCACGGCCCCGATGCTCCAGCTCCGTCTTGTCCGTGACACCGTGGCTTGCCAGATCCTTCTCCGCGTAGAACTTCGCCAGCCCGTATGCTTCTTTGATCTTGGCTTGGGTGTAGCCGGGGATCCCCGCCACCGGAACGTAGTCATCGCGGGGGATCGACACCGCGCTGGCTTTGCCGCCGTCGCCGGGGATGTGCATCAGGATCAGCGTGTTGGTGTTGTAGCCGCCCTCGGTGCCGTCGCCGGCGTGCAACTGGTCGAGGATCTCCTTGGGCAGCTGGTGGCCGTCCTGGTCCTTACGCGAGTCCAGCCCGATCAGCAGGATGTTCAGCGCCCCACCGGACGACTTCGGCGCGTCTGTGCCCAGCGCGTCCGACGTCTGCAGTCCACCGACCAGGCTCGTCAGCATCGTCGACGCGGCACCAGTGCCCGCCAGCACCAGCGCAGACGCCACCCCTACCGCCACCCGGCCCGCCGCCAGCAGCGGATGACGGCGCACGGACGGCCGGTCCGGGACTGGGCGAGTCCGCGGCTGTTGTCCGGTACGGGCAGGAAGCCTCCGATGCTGCTCGTGATCCATGATCCTCACTCTTTCCGCCTGGTGACGTTACGCGTGCGGTTCGCTGATACCGCACCTGTCGATGCGTATCAAGGCCTTGGTTAACAGAAAGACAAATTCGAGATAGCCATGATCGGACGTACCGTTTTGACACACCAATGCCTACAGGCGCGGCGAGGTTCTGTCACCCTGCAGGCGAGTGCAGGCCTGCAAGACGGCCAGGTGGGGATTCCGGTGAGCGCAGCGACCGGGAAACCCGTGAGCTACGACACCAGCAACCGGAACGCTGCGGTGTCGCCCTGCCGGTGTGCTGCCAGTAGCGGCTTGAGGTAGGGGTTGTCACCGGCCTGGCCGGGTGAGAGCAGCACGGTCAACGGGCAGCAGAACTGGTCGGTCAGTGCGTGGATCTTGGTGCTCAGCCCACCACGGGATCGACCCAGAGCGTGGTCGGCTGGTTCGTGGGCGAGATTCGTGTCATTCGATCGAGCCCCCTATGTGGGCATCGCGCAGCGCACCAGCTGAATGTTGATGCGCGCGGGCGATGGTGGAATCGATCGACAGCAGGTTACGCAGCTGCTCGTCACGCTCGGGAGTAGCCGCCCGTACCGCGGCGAACAGTCGCACGTAGGTGCCGTCGTCAGACCAGCGGCGATGCCGCTCCCAGATCGACTGCCACACCCCGAAATGATCGGGAACGTCCCGCCACGGAGATCCGGTGCGATAACGCCAGACGATCCCTTCCAGCGTCAACCGATGGTCATTCCACGGCCGTCCCTGATGCCCACCCGCCGGCAACACCGGCTCGATCAACGCCCACAACCCGTCAGAAATCTCGTTCGCACGCAGCACCCGCCCAGCATCGCGCACCAACCCACCGATCTTTAGCAGACACGCTCTAGTTGAGGCTACGGGGCACGGTGGCCTTGGAAACCGATGATGGACCCGGCGAACCGGTCGGCGTCGTCGCAGGGATCTTCCGACGTGGTGGACCGTTCGGTAACGGTGGCGGTGATCACCAGCAGCGTGTCTGCGGTGACGCCGACCTCGGTGGTGCATCGGCTGTGGCCGACTGTGTCCGACCTGTCTTTGACGTGCGCCGCCGGATAGTTGTGAATGACGGTTCGCTCGAACGACGGAAACGCCGAGCGCCGACTTTCCAAGCCCGCCATGCCGCCGGAGTGCGGGTCGGCGGCCGCCTCGTAGCGTGGTGCCCGCGGATCGCGCGAACTCCACTGGCAGGACACGATGGATTGGGAGCGTGCCACCGTGCCGGGCGCCGCCAGATAGAACCGTGTGATCTGTTCGGGGCTCGCAAGGCCACACGGTGCCTTCTCGAACTCCGTCAGATCAAGGGGATCGGCCGTGGACGTCGCGGGGGCCGGGCTTGGCGCGGTCTGCGGTGATGAGCACGCTGTCACCAGGACGACACTCGCCGTCAGGACAGCCACTGTCCACGCTCCGCGCATTTGCGAAAGTCCCGTCGTCGGTGAGGCGATGGCTCCACCATGGCACGCTGGAGCGGCTGTCTTCAACGGCGCTCCTGCCGGGGTCGCGTCCTCGGTGCTGGACGAGCGCGGTCCACGTGACGGTGCATTCGTGCCTGAATAGCTCACGTGATATCAGCGGCCGGGTGTACATCTGGAATTGTTTAAATTTCTGTTCGACGCGAGGATATAGTATTTATGCTGAGCGGACGCTGAGTGTGCGCTGAGAAAACACCAAGACGCCGCCGAGTAGTGTTCTGCGATGTGACCGCGGACGGACGTGCGCTGTCGTGTAACTTGCTGGTTAGTGATAGGACGGTGGAAACTACGTGGCCGATCGCGTGTCTCTTCGAGTGGGTGGCTCCAGGTGGCGAGGTGGCCGTTGGGCGCGTATGTGACGAAGCGTGCGTGGTAGCAAAAGCGCTGGTGCCAAGGGTATTTTCACGACGCTCCAGTGAACCGGGGTTCGATGGCGCCGCCCCGGCACAACTCGGTGGGAGTTCGCGGATGGCCACCAGCCGACCTGAATGTGGATGGTAGGGGACTATCTTCTTTCGAATAGGTGATCTTTCAGGTATCTGCTGCGAGATACTCGTTCGGTCGAGCGGATGGCACTTTCCTCGTTGACGCGCGAGTGGATATGGTGAAATCGGTAAGCCTTTCGGTTGCTTTCGCTGAAGTGCAAAAGGTGGGTAAAGTGCCGGTTCTCATGCTTGAAAAGTATGGAAGGGTTCGCTGTGAGTGTTGAGGTGATCGTCACTTCTCCCGAAATGGCGGTCTATCGAGAAGCATCCGCGCCGCAGGCCAGGACACTGATCGATATTCTCAACAGTTCCGTGGCGACCTGGCCCGACGCGCTCGCTCTCGACGACGGGACGCGCACGCTGACCTACGGGCAGTTGAGCCGCCTGGTGACTGCGCGGGCCGGGAAGTTGCGTGCGCGGGGCATCGGAGAGGGTGACCGGGTGGGCGTACGGCGGCCATCCGGTTCGATCGAACTGTATGTCGCGATCTTGTCGGTTCTCGGGGCGGGTGCGGCGTACGTCCCGGTCGACGCCGAGGACCCGCAGGAGCGTGCCGACCTGGTCTGGGAGCAGGCGGGGGTGTGCGCCGTATCGGGCGAGCACGGCGTCGTTGTGCTGAGCCCGCTCCCCGAAGCAGGCCGTCTCGCGAGGCAGCCTGGGCTCGATGACGACGCGTGGATCATCTTCACCTCAGGGTCGACGGGCACGCCGAAGGGCGTCGCGGTGAGTCACCGGTCGGCGGCGGCGTTCGTGGACGCGGAAGCGGAGCTGTTCTTGCGCGATGTCCCGCTCGGCCCAGGTGACCGGGTGCTGGCGGGGCTGTCGGTGGCTTTCGACGCCTCGTGCGAGGAAATGTGGCTTGCCTGGCGTCATGGCGCGTGTCTGGTCACGGCCCCCCGGGCGTTGGTGCGCGGCGGTGCCGACCTGGGGCCGTGGCTGGCCGAGCAGCGGATCACCGTGGTGTCCACGGTTCCCACGCTGGCGGCGCTGTGGTCGCCCGACATGCTGGCGCAGGTGCGGCTGCTCATCGTCGGCGGCGAGGCGTGCCCGCCGGCGGTGGTACGACGCTTCGCCCGGGGCGGCCGCGAAGTGTGGAACACTTATGGTCCCACCGAGACCACTGTGGTGGCCTGCGCGGCGCAGCTGCGCGACGGTGAACCAGTGCGTATCGGGTTGCCGTTGAACGGGTGGCGTCTCGCCGTTGTCGGTCCTGATGGTGAGCCAGTCCAGTGGGATGACGTCGGCGAGTTGGTCGTGGGCGGTGTTGGTCTCGCCCGCTACCTCGATGCGGCCAAAGACGGGGAGATGTTCACACCGTCGTCAGCGCTGGGCTGGACACGGGCCTACCGCACCGGAGATCTCGTGCGGGCGCACCCAGACGGTCTCGAGTTCATCGGGCGCAAGGACAATCAGGTCAAGATCGGCGGTCGCCGGCTCGAACTGGGTGAGATCGAGGCCGCGCTGCTGGATGTGCCCTCCGTCGCCGCGGCCGTCGCGACGGTCCGGCGTACCACCGGTGGCCTGGACGTGCTGGTCGGATACGTGGTGCCGGTCTGCGGCGATCCAGCTCGATTCGATCGGGCGGAGGTACTTGGGCTGCTGCGTGAACGGCTACCGGCGGCACTGGTGCCCCGGCTGGCGGTACTCCCGGATTTCCCCGTCCGCGGTTCGGGAAAAGTCGATCTGGCCGCCTTGCCGTGGCCGCTGCCGCCCGCACCCCATGACGCCGCGGAAACGCCGCGCAACGCGCAGGACGAGACGACCGCATGGTTGCTCGGCCTCTGGCGGGACTTGCTCGGCAGCGACGTCGGTATGCACGACGACTTCTTCGACCTCGGCGGAGCCAGCCTGGCGGTCGCTCGGCTCGTTTCCCTGCTGCGCGAGCGGTTTCCTGATGTGACCGTGACGGATGTGTACAGCAACCCGACTCCCGCGACGTTGCGCGGCCGGCTGGTCGACCCCGACGAGGCACCGCGAGCGCACCGGGTGGTAGCGCCGGTTCCGCGGTGGACCGGCTGGCTGCAGATGATCGTCCAGGTGCTGCTGCTAACCGTCACCGCGGGGCGCTGGGTGGTGGCCATGGCCATAGCCGGAAATGTGTATGGCCTGTTCGTGCCGGAGACCTGGTTGCCGCAGCTGTCGTGGTGGGTCGCCTTGCCCGCGGCACTGGCGATGTTCAGCCCCGCAGGCCGGGTGCTGGTCGCCGGCTTGGGCGTACGGGCGGTACGAGGACGGATCACACCGGGCACGTACCGGCGAGGCGGACGCACGCACCTGCGGCTGTGGACGGCCGAGCGCCTGGCCGCGTCGTTCGGGCTGACGTCGGTCGCCGGTACTCCGCTCGCTACCCGCTATGCCCGCTTGCTGGGGTGCCGGGTCGGCGATGAGGTCGAGCTGCACGCCCTGCCGCCGGTCACCGGGCTGGCGACCTTCGGTGACCGCGCGGCGGTCGAACCCCAGGCGGACCTCGCCGGCTGGTGGCTCGACGGCGATCAGCTGCTCGTGGGCGCGGTGCGGGTCGGCGCTGGCGGGCGAGTGGGAGCACGGAGCACGATCATGCCGGGCGCTGACATCGGACGCGGAGCCGAACTGCTTCCGGGCAGTACCCTGGCCGGCGTCGTGCCGGACGGGCAGTGCTGGGGCGGCTCACCGGCGGTACGGGCGGAAGCCACGCAGGGATGGCCGCCGGCCAGGGCTGTCCGCTCGAGGGCGTGGCGATGGGCATACACGCTGTCTTCCGCCGTGCGAGGAATGGTTTTGAGCTTGGCGGCTCTTCCGGGGATCGTGCTCGCGTGCGTCGTGGTCCCGCCCACCTCGTCCCTCGCCGCGGCGGGTGTGCAGCTCCTGGTGTGGCTACCGGTGTTCGTGGTGAGTGGACTGGTGTGTCAGGCAGCCGTCATCGCGGCGTCCATCCGGGTGGCCGGTCGAATGCTGCGACCGGGTACCTACCCGGTGCACAGTGCGACGGGGTGGTGCGCGTGGTTCACCCACGAGATGATGGACATAGCACGCCAGCGACTGTTCCCGCTCTACGCCAGCTTGGCCACCCCCGGCTGGTTCCGGCTGCTCGGTGCCCACATCGGCCGGTCCGTTGAGCTGTCGACCGTCGTGACACTTCCGGCGTTGCTGCGCGTCTCAGACGCGGCATTTCTGGCCGACGACGTCCTGGCCGCGCCGTACGAACTGCGTGATGGCTGGCTGCGGCTGGGGCGGGCCCGAGTCGGGGCTCGTGCCTTCGTGGGAAACTCGGGCATCGTTGGGCCGGACAGGGCAGTGGGCGACGGTGCCTTGATCGGCGTGCTTTCCACTACTCCCGACGACGTGCCGGACGATTCGTCGTGGCTCGGTCGTCCGCCCCTGCGGTTGCGGCGCAGGGCTGAGGCCCATGACCCTGGACGTACCTTCACGCCTCGACGTCGCCTGGTCGTAGCGCGCGGGCTTGTCGAGCTCTGCAGAGTGCTGCCGATGCTGGTGACAGGTGTGTTGGCGTTGGGGACGTTTGAGGCTCTTGACGTCGTGTGGAGCTGGGGCGGCGCGGCGCTGGCGGTGTGCACCGGTGGCGTGGTGCTGATCGTGGCGGGGTTCCTTGCCGGGTTGGTGACCACCGCGGTAAAATGGCTGGTAGTAGGCAGGTTCTCCCCGGGTCGTCATCCCCTGTGGAGCTCGTTCGTCTGGCGCAACGAGCTGTTCGACGTGTTCGTGGAGATGGTGGCGGTCCCGTGGCTGGTCACGCTCGTGATCGGAACGCCAGTGCTGAACTGGTGGCTGCGTACGCTGGGCGCACGCGTCGGCCGTGAAGTCTGGTGCGAGACACATTGGTTGCCCGAGCCGGATCTCGTCGAGATCGGGAAGGGAGCCACGGTGAACCGCGGCTGCGTGCTACAGACGCACCTGTTCCATGATCGCGTGATGCGCCTGGACACTGTCCGTGTCGAGCCACACGCCACCCTCGGGCCGCGCAGCATCCTTCTGCCCGGGAGCCGGGTCGGCGACACAACGACGGTGGGCGGCGGCTCGCTCGTCATGGCCGAGGAATCCGTACCAGCGCACGGGCAATGGCAGGGCACGCCGATCAGTCGCGCCACCTGACCGGGCTCGCTGGGGAAGCTGCCACCTAGGAGACAAGCCCTAGCGCTACAGGTGGGTGGGTCTCGCTCGGCAACCGACTCAATCCGAAGGACGACAGCATGTGCACACGGCATCGACCTCGCCGCTCGGGTCTGACCCGAGCGCAGTTCTTCCGTCTCGCCGGGAACGCGATGGCCCTCACAGCTGCGCCGGGGCTGCTCGCCGGCTGCTCGGACAACACCTCGTATCCGGCAGATAGCGGCGAGCGGCTCCTGCTCGACAACGTTCGCGGCTACACGATCGCTGGCGGTCAGCTCCGTCGTTTCGGCAGCTTGCTGGTCGGTTCCGACGGGCGGGTAGTGGCTCTCGATCCGGGTAACGTCGCCGGTGCCAGGCGGATCGATGGGCACGGCCGGACCTGCCTGCCCGGGTTGCACGACGCGCACGGTCACATCTGGGACTTCGGGGCCGCAGCGGACGAGCTCGACTTGAGCGGTACGTGGTCACTTGAGGAGGCGTTGGGGGCGTTGGGCAGGTACGCCGCCGATCACCGTGACCAGCAGTGGATCGTCGGCACGGGGTGGAATGAGGGGGCGTGGCGCCTCGGCAGGCTCCCGGTCGCCGCGGACCTGGACCAGGTGGTGCCGGACCGCCCGGTGTGGCTGGAACGGGTGGACGGCCACGCCGGCGTCGCGAACACCGCGGGGTTGCGCGCGGCAGGGATCACGGATGAGACCGAGGCACCCGCCGGTGGTCAGGTCATGGTCGGAAGTGACAGCGAGCCGACCGGCGTGCTGGTCGACACGGCAATGTCACTGGTGCAGGATCAGCTGCCCACAGCGACTGCCGAGGACCACCGACGGCATGTGCGGGCCGCGCAGCGCAAGCTCAACAGCAGGGGACTGACCTCAGTCAGCGACGCCCAGACCGAGGCTGACGAGCTCGCCGTGGCGCATCAGGAGGCTGCCGCCGGTACGCTGTCCGTGCGGCTGAACGTATTTTTGTCGTGGGACGCGTTCACCCAGATCGGCACCGAGGTCCGCACCGATTCAGCTGCCCGTGACCTGGTCCGGGTGCGCACCGTGAAGCTCTACATCGACGGTGCTCTCGGCAGCCGTGGTGCGTCGCTGTGGCAGCCCTACAGCGACGCACCGGGCACCCGAGGATTACCCCGGATGTCGCAGGATGAGCTGAACGACCGAGTTCGCCGCGTCGTCGAGGCCGGTTACCAGTGCGCTGTCCATGCGATCGGCGACCAGGGCAACGCCATGGTCCTCGACGCCTACCAGCAGGCACTCCCGGCGAACCGGGCGTCGCAGTGGCGCCATCGGGTCGAGCACGCTCAAATCATGGCGGTCTCGGACATCCCGCGGCTCGCCCAGCTCGGTCTCATCGCTTCCATGCAGCCAACGCACGCGACAGACGACATGACCATGGCAGAGAGCCGCCTCGGGCGAGACAGGATCGCCGGCGCATACGCCTGGCGCAGCTTCCTGCGCCACGGGGCGGTCATTGCCGCGGGGTCCGATTTCCCAGTGTCCACAGAGAACCCGTTCGATGGCATGCACGCGGCCGTGACCCGCACCAGCCGCGACGGTAAGCCTCTCGGGGGCTGGTATCCCGCTGAGACGATGACCCCGGTGGAGGCACTGCGCGCCTATACGCTCGATGCCGCCTACGCGGCGCACCAGGAATCGGTGCTGGGTTCGTTGGAACCGGGGAAGTGGGCTGACTTCATCCTCGTCGACCAGGATCCTTTCGCGCTGCCCTCGGGCAGAGCACTCTGGCAGACCGGCGTACTGCAAACCTGGGTCGCAGGGAAGCGGGTCGGTGACTACGGTCAACTGTGATGCGCGGCGGCCCACGCGACGATCACTATCTCCGCGGTCGCGGACGCGCCTTGGTCGTTGCCGTTACAGAGCCCCGAAGTCATCCACATTCCGCCTCGGATCTGAGTTCCTTCCGCGTTTTCACAGCTGACACTCAGCGTCCACTCAGCGAGATCTTCTGTCGTCACGTGTGACCGCTAGCCCGATATCGCTGACCACCGGCGGAAGGCTGCGCCCTCACCGCCACGACGACGCGCGCCGCCGCCCGCACCTGCCGGTGGACTCGCGGACAGCTCGATGACGTCGATGGGGGACACACGAGAAGAACCACTGACGCCGGCCGACTGCGCTGGAGGTCGCGAGTATTCCCATCTCGGATACGGAGGCTGACAAAGGATTACCGGACGAGTATCGATCAGCGTGTGGCGAGGCTGACATCGATGATCACCGGTTCCTGGGAGAATTCCCGGTGAGAGGTGTAGGAACTCCGGATGGGCCGGATATCGGTCTCGTGCGGTTGTGGCCACCGCGGCGCCTGTCAGCAGTACAAGCCCGATTCCACCCAGCACCGGGTGACCTGTCGCAAGGTATACGACATACAGGCCAGCCCACACGGTGCTTCCCCATGGGGTTTCAGCCTAGCCGACGACGGTGGCGCAGTACGTTCCGCTGCTGCTCTGACGGTCTCCCGGCGACACGCTGGTCACCGCCTGGCTGACGGCTGGCTGCCGATCTGCTGGTTGATCCAGTCCAGGTGCTGGGCGATACCGGTGTAGAGCGTGCTCGTGGCGCATTCGCCGCCATTGTCGCCGGGTCCGTGGGTTTCGCCGACCAGTGTCCAGCTGCCGGAGGAGCCGACGATCGCGGGACCGCCCGAGTCCCCGTGGCAGGCGGAATGGGCCTGATGCCCGGAAATGCAGACGTCGCCGGCGCCGCCACCGCCGTCCGCGCACGCGCTGCTGGCGAGGACGGTCAGGTCGATTTCCTGCAGCGTCGACGGGGTCTGGCACGAGGGCCAGCTGGTGCGGCCCCAGCCGAGCAGACGGGCGGTCGTGCCCTCCGCCGGGTTGCTCTGCGCCATCCGGACGGGCGCCTGCTGCGATGGCTGGGTGAGGTGCATCATGGTGAGGTCGGTGCCAGGATCGGTGATCACGTTGTCGATCTGCCCGACCTCGCCACCCGAGCCGTTGTCGGTGGAACCGATCCGTCCCTGTGACGCGTCGCCGCAGTGGTGGGCGGTGACGATCCACTGCGCCGAGACCAGGCTGCCACCGCGGCCGTTGTGCAGTGCCACCATGAAGGAGTACGTCTCGGTGGCGTCGCCGCCGCCGATGATCGACGGCTGGGTGCCGGTGGGCACCGGTGCCCACCGAGGCGGGCGCCGTCAACGCGAATAACGCAAAGCACATTCCCAGTGCGGCCGCCAGTTTTGTCCGCATGAAATTCTTCCATCCGCAGGATGATTCACCTGCATAAGGGCTGTTGAGGAACCAGCGGAATCGCAGCATCCGGAAAGTCGTGACACCCTCGAAAGGAGGGAATGTGATGGCGGCAAACCGTATGAACCGCCATGAAACGCTCGTGGTGCAGTTGGCTTCTAGGGGACTCACGCAGTCAGTTTGCCGCTGTGGAGCCATAACTTCGTGGGTAGCATTCGCGGATGATCTTCATCCAGGTGACTCTGTAGCTGTTTCTTGAGACGTGTGGTGGAGGCCGCCGGGCGGCACTGTCACGCCGAGTCGTCACCGGCTCGGGCTTTCACGACTTTCGTGGGTGGAAGATCACGAACTGTATCTCTACGATAAGTCCACGTACGTGCGTCTGTTTGCGCCGGTGTGTCATCGCTCCATTCGTGATAGAAGGAGATGACCATGTCCAGTGTGCGTTATAGAGGTCGTATCGCCTGCGCCGTGGCGGTACTGGCGTCTGGTGTCATCCTGGCCGCCCCTGCTGCGGCCGCAGAGAATTCTCCGCCGCCACTGACCACCCGGGACGCGTCCGCGCTGGCCGCGAAGATGGCGGCGACACTCGGCGACGGAACAGTAGGTTCGTACTACGACCAGAGCGCCGCACAGCTCGTGGTCACGGTCGCGGACACCGCGGGCGCCGAGCAGGTCCGCACGGCCGGCGCGGTACCGAAGCAGGTTGGCTACCGGAAGTCGGAACTGAAGGCGGTGACCGCGGAACTCAGCCGGAAGGCCACCATTGCAGGCACCTCCTGGCGCCTGGATCCCCGTAGCGGCAAGGTACTCGTCACCGCGGACCCCAGCGTCACCGGCACCGACCTGTCCAGGCTGACGAACCTCGTGAGAGGTTTCGGTGCCAGGGCACAGCTGCGCCAGACCGGTTCGCGACTGCGTCCCCTGCTCAGCGGCGGTGACGCGATCTGGGGCCAGGGCCTCCGTTGCTCGCTGGGCTTCAACGTGCACGACTACAGCGGCAAGCCGGCGTTCCTCACCGCCGGACACTGCGGCGTCGCGACCAACGACTGGTGGGCCGACTCTGGCAACGCCCAGCACATCGCCACCACCCAGCAGGCCACTTTCCCCGGCAATGACTACTCCTGGGCCGCGTACGACCAGGGCGCGGAGGGCCCCAGTGAGGTGAACACCGGACAGCAGATCACCGGGGCCGGTGACGCGACGGTCGGCGAGTCGGTGACCCGCAGCGGCTCCACCAGCGGCGTGCACCAGGGCACTGTCACCGGGCTCGACGCGACTGTGAACTACCAGGAAGGCAGCGTCAGCGGCCTGATCGACACCGACGTCTGCGCCGAACCGGGTGACAGCGGCGGGGCACTGTTCGACGGGTCCACCGCACTCGGCCTCACCTCCGGTGGCAGCGGCGACTGCACGTCCGGCGGCGAAACCTTCTTCCAGCCCGTGCCGGCCGCCCTCAGCGCGTTCGGCCTCACCCTTCCCTGATCGGCCGGGCAACAACAGCTGGCCCTGGGTCCCGGCGCACGCCGGGACCCAGGGCCAGCTGTTGTTCGAAGCTGTGTCGTGGTGGTCTGTGCGCAAGAGGGTGTCGACGGTGCGCAGCGAGGGGTTGTCTCCGGCGGGAGCAGTTCGATCGGGGCCGCGGCCAGTGCCGGCAGCGTGGTGAGAGTCCGGCCGCGCAGAGCTGAGAGGCGCCTCCGTCCACGGCGAACTCTGCGCCGGTGGTGTAGGTGACGTCGAACGTGAGGAACGCGACTGTCTTGGCGATCTGGCCTGGGTCGCCGAAGCGCAGCATGGGGTTGTTCGCGGTCATCTGCGCCTTGGTCTGCTCGGCAGCCTGTTTCGGCATCGACCTGGCCAGGATGCCCGTGTCGATGGACCGGGACTGACGTCGTTTACGCGAGTCTTCCGCTGGAGCAGCTCGCGGGCGAGACTCCGGGTCATGGGGCGGAGGGCCGCTTTGGCAGCCGCGTAAGCGCTGCTCATCGGAAGATTCTTGACGTTCGCGACCGAGGTGGTGATGCCTGTCCGAAGGACTAACACCCGACGAACTCGCCTGCCGCGTTGCGGTCCGAACAGTGAACCCCGGGCAGCGAGCGCGGTCCGCGGGTCCGCTCGGAAGGCGGGGAGCCGTGGCACGGCTCCCCGTCACCCGGCGCCGCGTTTCCTCTGTTTCCCCCATGCCTCGAAAGGAAATGTCGTCCGTCGTGCTCACGGCCACCGCACTCCCCAGCGGTCTTGCGCACACCGCGATCCTCGCTCTGCGCGCGGTGACCGAGCAGCTGGACATCGGTCTCGAGTCCTGCACTATCGATCACGACACCCCGGTGTCGGCCTACGTCGCGCTCGACACCCGCCACCCCGGCTACCCCGACCCGGTTCTCGCCCTGCTTTAGGATGAACGGCACGGCTGGGCCGCGGCCATCGAAATCGACTCTGGCGAAGACCTGATCGTCCTGCGTTACCTCGCCGGCGACACCATCGCCCCGCCACCGAGCACCCTCGCCCGGTTCATCTCCGCCCTGCACGCCGACGACCACACCCTCGGCCAGCCCCACCCACCCCACCCGCCGGGCGCCGGGCCACTCGACGACCTCACCCCTCTGCTGCGCCGCGCCGCTGGACCGGCCGACCCGGCCCGCCAGTGACACGACACGGTGGAGGAGGGCGGATTCGGGCCGCTCGTGACCTTCCGCTGACACTGCGCGGTGACGACCGCGAGCACGTCGACGAGCTCAACGCAGAGCGTCGGCTGCTCACCTACGACCGCGACGCGGCACTGACCGAAGCGGAAACCCTGACCCGGCAGCTTGAGCAAACCCGCGCCGAGAACGGTGCCCTTTCGCTCCCGAATCGACACCCTCTGCCGCGCGCCCGCCTCACCAGGCGTGGTCAGCTCGCCGAAGCCGACGACGTCGTCACCACGGCGAAACACGCCGCCCGCAGCCTCGTACGCGACGCCGAACGGCAGGTCGAACACCTCCTGAATGTTCGCGACCGCACCGCGGCGCGACTGCGCGCCCTCGACGACGCCGGGTGACTCTGATCGACGCGCTGCTGGCCGCCGCGGTCCTGGTGGGGCCTCACGCTGAGGGCCGGGCCGGTGGTGGGCAGATCCGGTCGCCGCGTACGTCCTGGTCTACTACGCGATCTGGGAAATATGCGACATCGTCCGCGGCAGCCACTGACCATTCACTGTGGACGTGACGACGGTCGGCCTAGGTAGCCGAAGCGATGAGGTGCCCAATGCCGAAGGTCACTATAACCGCGAGAGTACCGAGCGCGAGTTGGCGCAGCCCGGCGCGCAGCAGGGGGCGCCCGGTCAGCGTGCCGACGGCCATACCCCCTGCGAGCAACGCCACCGCGGTCAACCCCAGCGACAATCCGAGACTACCGAGGCCGACCAGATAGGGAAGGAGCGGCCACAGTGCCCCGATCGAGAACGCGACCAGCGACGCCCCGCCGGCCAGCAGTGCCGATGGCAGGTCGTGAGGGTCGACGCCGAGCTCGTCGCGGGCGTGCAGCCGCAGCGCCAGGTCGGGGTCCTTCGACACCGCGGCGGCCATGCGGTCTGCGGTGTCGGAGTCCGCACCATAACCGCGGAACCGCTCAGCCAGCTCCGCCTGTTCGGCTTCGGGGAACCGCGCATGCATGTCGCGCTCGACAGCGACCTCTGCGCTGACAAGTTCGTTCTGATTGGTCACCGACACGTACTCACCCGTACCCATGGAGAACGCACCAGCGACCAAACCGGCGAGCCCGGTAAGCACGATCGTGTGCGCCGACGCCCCACCGCCGCCCACACCAGCGATCAGCGAGGCGTTAGTGACCAAGCCATCGACCGCGCCGAAGACGGTTGGACGCAACCAGCCACCGGACACATTGCGGTGCCGGTGTGCCCAGCCGGTGTCTGCCGGGCGCAGCCGAGGCCGCTGCTCACTCTCATGTCCCGCCACAGCGGTCATTGTCCCCAACTGCGGCGTTCGCCGCCCGACGACGAAGTCAATCACCTCTCGCGGCCGACGGGACAGCGATCGGGCACACGTCCGACACACCGTCGTCGACCTGTCTGCCGCGCTGCCGATAGCTGAACAGGATCAGCCCTATGAGCACCGACGCCAGTACGACGGAAGCGCCGAACGTGCCGTAACCGAGCCCGCCGGCGGCGACGGGCTTGCTGACGAAGTCACCCGCCGACGCACCCAGTGGCCGGGTCAGCACGAAAGCCATCCAGAACAGCAGGATGTGCGACACCCGGCTGTATTTCATCGCGACAGCGATCAGCGCCAGCACGGTGCCGACGACCAGCGCCGATCCGGCGAAGCCGAGGCCCGAGTCGTCCGCGAGAAAGTCACCCAGAGAGGTGCCGAGGGTGTTGGAGAACAGGATGGCCGTCCAGTACAGCGTCTCGCCACCGAATGTCTGGATAGTCGTGACGTCGAAGAAACGGCCGCTGAGCTTCCAGATCCAGAACACCGCGGCCAGTGCCGTGATCAGCACCACCGCTCCCGTCGCGTAGCCCAGTCCCGCGGTCCGGTTCATGAAGTCCGACATGGTGGTTCCGGCAGTGCTCGTGGACAGAACGACTGTCCAGTACAGCGCCGGGTGGTACGTCTTCGCCACCAACGGCGTCACCAGACTGACCAGGAACAACCCGAGCAGGATCATCGAGCTGACGAGGTAGCCCACGCGCATCGTCTGTGCGAGGAGGTCGCCTGCTGTTTCCCCAGGGTCGTCGCCGCGATCTTCATGATCCAGAACGCCACCGTGATCTGGGGAAGCTTGTTCATTAGCACCTTTCAGCGCCAGAAGGGTTGCCCATGGACGCGAGCACGCCGACGCGGTCGCGACCCCGCGGAGGGCCTCGCACCCGCTGATCCCAGTGAAGCGCATCAAACGTCCCCGCCGGGGCGTTGAACGCAGCCAGCACCCGATCCGGTGACGGATAACGGCGCGGTTTGCACGGCATTAACCGTTAGCGCGCCGAGCGCTAAAAATAGGCCCCGCTGAGATATCCGCATTGCCGATTGTCAGCGGACATGGAAAGTCCGGGTGGGCGGACGTGAAATCTCCGGGTCGATGGACATGAGATCTCCGGGACACGCCTGACATCAATGCAGGTAGGGACCCCTCCGGCGGGGTTGTGGCGCGCTACCCGAGCTTGGCCTGCGGCCGGACCTGCTGGCGGGGCATTAGGGGAGTGGGACGTCGTTGGGTGGTGGCAGCGTGCTGCCGTCACGAAGGATCACCGCCCCGACGGGTGCGGGCTTGGCGACCGGTGGAGGCGGTACCGGTGTCGGGGTGGGGGCGGGTTTCGGCGGTGTGGGTTGGGTGATCGTCGTGCCGTGGGCGGGAGGTGCGGGGTTCAGTTTCGGCGAGGCGGAGAGGTCCACGAGGTCGGCGAGGCCTGTGTCGTCGTCGACCCGGGTGACGCCGAGTTTCGGCAGCCGCAGCAGATCGATGGCGGTCTTGGGAACGCTGGGATGCCATGACCAGCGGTGGTCGATGCCGGGCCGGACCCGCCCGCCGAACATCAGCAGCGGAACGCGGGGACCGTAGGCGAGCTGGATACCGTCGGGGGTGGTCTCGACGTTCGGCGTGACCACGTGATCGTCGTAGCCGCCCCAGTCGTCCCAGGTCAGCATGAACACCGTGGAGTTCCACAGTCCTGCCTTCGCAACGGCGTCGACGATCTGCCAGATCGCGTCCATCCCTGTGCTCACGTCGGCGGTGGGATGCTCGTCGTACGGCGAGTCGTGCCACACCATCGACAGTGCGGGCAGGGTGCCAGCCTGTGCGTCCTTGATGATGTCGGCTGAACGCACGATGTTCGGCGAACCCTTGAGCTGTTTGTAGAACTCGACCGGGTAGCCACTGCTTCCGGTGTAGGCCTTCCAGCTGAGACCGTGGTTGGCGGCGAGCCCCGGCAGCGAGGGCATGTCCCAGACGGGTGGCGTCTTGCCGCGTGGCGGGTTGCGCAGTGTCGGTGTCTGGCCGCCGACGATAAGCAGGTGGTTCGGTGTCGAGTTGGTGCCGTAGCCGGCGCAGTGGTTTTCGATGAACGCGCCGCTGGCGGCGAGCCATGCGTAGAACGGAAGATCCTTGACGGTGTCGAACTGCAGGTGTGCACCGGTGATCTTCTTGGTCAGCCAGCGGTAGTAGGCGTGCCGGTCGTGTGGCTGGTCCGACGCGGGCGGGTTGGGTGAGGTGGGCCAGCCGGTCGCGACATTGGCGCCGAAGGCGGCCATGGACCGGAAGTAGTTGTCGGTGGTGTGGTTCTCCTGGACCAGGACGACTTCGTGTGAAATCGGGCTGGTGGGCGCCATAACGTTCCCTTCGAGTGGTGCTTTGCATCGTCGCTCACGGGGACTGCACACCGAGCGCTCAGAGCCACCTCCGATCTGCTGGGTCGAATAGCCGCAGGGCGTATGGACGGTTCGGGCAGAGATTCCCCGCGTTGTAGCTATTCAGCTGGTTGGTGGCGGTTGGTGGCCGATGAGGTCCGTCTGAGATGATCTTGTGGTGTCGGATCCTGCTTCGCTCGCAGCGCTGGTCGAGCAGTTGCTCGCGCGTGTGACCGAGTTGG